>NZ_JBHMQU010000047.1:0-34228 GCF_042435015.1 Paracoccus panacisoli
GACCCGCGGATCCGCTATGACTGAGCCCACCCCCTCCACCGCCGCCGCCCGCGCGGCCGAGCCGCGCACGAACGAGCGCCAGCCCGACCTGCCGCTCGACCAGCCGCCGCCGGTGCGGCTTGCGCCCGCCGACCTCGTCGCGGCGCTGAACTTTCCCGACGGGCCCGACGACCACGCCGCCATCGCCGCGCTGCGCACCGCGCTCGGCGACCCCGACACCGCGCGCGGCATTCGCGCCGCGCAGGACGTGGTGACGCTGCTGGCCAAGCACGGGCTCTACATGGACGACCTCGCGCCCATCGACGCGGACGCGCCGGGCTGGGGGGCGGGCTGGCGGCGGTTCCTTGACGGGCAGCGCGCCGGCACGCAGGGGCTGGCGGGGATCGAGGATGCCGACGCGCTCGCCATCGCCACGGCGCTGATGCGCAGCGACGAAGTGTTCCGCGACGCGGCCCACCACTTCCTGCGCCAGTTCGACCGCATCCTGACCCGCGCCGCGCCGGGAATGGACGACCGTACGCTGGGGGCGGCGGCCGACACCCGCTCGGGGCGGGCGTTCCGGCTGCTCGCGCAGGTCACGGGGATGTTCGGCTGACGCGCCGCGCGCCGCGACGACCTCAGCCGTCGGCGACGGTCCGGGACGGGACGGTTGGCGCGAGCATGTGCCGGGCGGCGAGCGTCAGCGCCCCGTAGACCCCGGCCAGCACCCACAGGTGCCGCACCGCCGGGGCGATGTCGGCCCAGGTGCCGCCCATCGCGGCCAGCCGGGTGTAGCCCTCGATCATCGGCACCGCGGGGATTGCGCCGGCGGCCATCTGCAACGGCGCCGGGATCGCCTCGATCGGCCAGGAGAAGCCGGACAGGAAGAACAGCGGCAGGCCCATCGCCAGCAGCACCGGCTGAACCAGCTCCGCCCGCCTGAGCACCGCGGCGACCATCTGCGCCAACATCCCGGTGGCCAGCACGAACGGCAGCCCCAGCGCCGCGAGCAGCCGCAGGTCGCCGAGCCACGGCAGGCCGTAGACCTGCGGCAGCGCCACGAGGAACAGCGGCAGGAGCCCCGCGTAAAGGAGCAGCCAGACCGCCGCCTGCCCCAGCAGATCCTCGGCCGGCAGGCGCGGCGAGCGGGGGCGGCGCACCGCTACCAGCGCCAGTCCCATGACCTGCGTCTGGTGCAGGATCAGCACCAGCGCGGCGGGCAGGATGTAGGTGGCATAGCCGCCCGAGGGGTTGAACAGCGGCACCTCGACGAGCTGCGTCGGGTTGGCCATCGCCAGCGCCTGCTCGGCCCCGAGCTGCTGGCCGGCCATCAGCCGCCCGGCGGCGATGCGGGCGCCGATCTGGCGGACCGGCACGGCGATGCCGGTCAGCACCTTCTGGTAGACGAGGAAGTAGCTCGCGTCGCCATAGACGGCGATGGGGCTTGGCCGGCCAGCGAGCAGCGCACGCTCGAAATCCTGCGGGATCACGACGATGCCGTAGGCCTCGCGCCGGTGGACGAGCGCGGTGGCGGCGGCCATGTCGGGGACGTGGGCGGCGATGCGCACCGATTCGGCGGCATCGACGGCGCGCAGCAGCTCGCGCGCCGTCTCGCCCCCGTCGAGGTCCACGGCCACCACTGGCACGTCGCGCAGCAGCTCGGTCTTGTAGGGCGCCGGGTAGATCACCCCATAGATCGCGAGCGCGAGGATCAGGATCATGGCGATCTGCGGGTCGCGGAAGATCCCCGCGAGTTCCGCCCGGAAGCCGCCTGCGATGCCCCTCATGCCCGGCCCTCCGGCGTCACGGCGGCGGGGACCGGGGCGGGGCCGGGCGGCGCCGCCGCGACGGCCGCGGCCCGGCGGCCGAGCACGCCCATCCGCGCGACGAGCCCCGCGGCCAGCACCGCCACGATGGCGAGCAGCGCCAGAAGCGGCGTCAGCGCCAGATCGACCGGGGTGGCGCGCAGGGTCTGGTCGATGCGCAGTTCCAGATACCAGGTGCCGGGCAGCACGCTGCTCCAGACCTGGGCGAAGGGGGGCATGGCGTCGCGCGGAAAGCCGATGCCCATGTAGCCGAAGGCCGGGGCCATCACCATCGCCACGAAGCTGATCGCCGAGCCGAAGTCGCGGGCGAGCGAAAACGCGACCGCCCCGAAGAGCAGCGCCGAGAAGATGAAGAGCGCCGTCCCCGCCGCGAGGATCGCCACCGATCCGCGCAGCGGCACCCCGAGGATGCCGAAGAGCACGAGGTCGGCCAGCGCGATGACGGTGCCGAAGATCAGCGCATAGGGGATGAGCTTGCCCAGCATCACCGGCACCACCCCGCCCCCCGCGGCCAGCAGCGCCGGGAAGGGCGAGGGCGCGTCGGGCGACGGCCGGGCGAAGTCGAGTGCCAGCGCGAAGGTCACGGCGGCGGCGGCCATGATCTGCACCAGCGCCGGCACCAGCGCCGAGAGCAGGAAGTCGATGTAGCTGAAGGCCGGATTGAAGAGCGGGTGGATCTGGATCGGGATCGGCTGGACCAGCGCCGCCACGGCGCGTGGCGCGGCGCCCTGCGCCCTCAGCATCCCAATCTGCGCCCCGGCGGTGAAGCCGTTGATCGCGCTGCGCGCGCCGCGCGCCGCGACGGCGCCCGCGGTCATGTGCTGGTTGTCGTAGAACAGCACCACCTCGGGGCGGCGGCGGTCGAGCAGGTCACGCTCGAACTCGGCCGGGATGAGCACCGTGGCCCGCGCCTCGCCGCGGCGGATCGCGTCGCTCGCCTCGGCCAGCCCCAGCGCCGGGCGGGTCACCAGCTCGGGCGTCGCGTCGAGCAGCCGCGAGAGGCTGCGGCTCGTCTCGGTCCGGTCGAGGTCGACGACGGCGACCGGCAACCCGGTGGGCGTGCCCTGCAGGAACACCGCGGCCAGCAGCGCCAGCAGCACCAGGGGCAGGATCGTGGTCAGCAGCGCCAGCGCCGGGTGCCGGGCGATGAGCGTCAGCTCGCGCCGCGCCACGAAGGCGATGCCGCGCAGCATCGCCTTACAGCCCGTGCGCGAGCAGCGCCGACATCCCCGGTCTCAGCCCCGTCACCGGCTGCACCGGCGTGGCCCGCAGCTCGAAGCTGCGCAGGTCGAAGTCGCCGGTCGCCCGCGTCGCCCGCCAGCTCGCGAAGTCGCCCTGCACGTTGATCAGCGTGACCTTGGCCTCGACCGTGGTGTCGAGCGCCGGGATGGTCACGTTGAGCGTGTCGCCGACCGCGACCCCGTGCAGCTGATCCTCGCGGATGTTGAAGGTGAACCAGGCGTTGGCGGGCTGGACGAGGGTGAAGAGCGGCGCGCCGGGGCCGATGTTCTCGCCGATCTCGATCATCCGGCCGGTGATTTCGCCGTCCATCGGCGCGATCACCTCGAGGTCGTCGAGGTTGGCCTGCTGCTGGGCCAGCGCCGCCTCGGCCTGCGCGGCCTGCGCCTCGGCGGCGGCGCGCTGTTCGGGGGTGGCGCCGGCGCGCACGAGGTCGAGCTGCGCCTCGGCGGCGTCCACCTGCCGCTCGGCCGCCTCGAGGTTGCGGGTGCCCTGCTCGACCACCGCCTGCGAGCGCACGCCGCGGCTTTCGAGCGCGGTGTTGCGGGCGTCGGCCTCGCGCGCCAGCGCCACGTCGGCCTTGGCGGCGGCGACCTGCGCCTCGGCGGCGCGGACGTTCTCGGGGCGGACCACGGCGACGGCGGCGGCGTTGTTCTTGGCGGCCTGAAGCGCCGCCTCGGCCTGGCCGTAGGCGGTGAGAAGCTGCGGGTTCTCGAGCCGGACGAGGCGCAGGCCCTTGGTCACCCCGTCGCCGGTGTCGGCGCCGATCTCGACCACCCGACCCGAGGTGCGGGCGCTGACGTCGACGCGCGGCGCCGCGACCTCGCCCTGGATCACCACGGGGCCCGGGCGGGTCAGCGACCAGACGCCATAGCCCGCCGCGGCGACGAGCAGCACGAGCACGAGGTAGAACAGCCGCGACCGGCGCCGGTCGGCGGCGGGGGTGTAGGCTTCGGGGGTCTGGGTGGTGTCGCTCATCAATCTGCCCGCCTCGGTGCTGCGCCGCCGCCGCGCCGCAGGGCGTCGGGGGTCCGGGTGCAGACTATCACGCTTTGCCGGGCCGCCAACCGGCCGCTGGCGTCCGGGTTTTACATATCACTCGATATGTGTTGTTCAAGGCGGTTGCTGCGTTGCGGATGCACGGCCACCGCCGCCGTTGCGGTGACGCTGGGCGATCGGACAGGTCTGGTATCTGGGCCAGACAGAACCCGTGGCCGCTATCTGACCGGCAGCCGCCCCGAGGCCTTGACGGTGTTCAGCACGATCGAGGTGCAGACCCGCGTCACCGTGGCGTGGCCGAGCAGCGTGCGGTTCACCAGGTCCTGCACCCCGGCGAGGTCGGGGACTATGGCCTTGAGCAGATAGTCCTTTTCGCCGCTGAGGGCATACGCCTCCTGGATATAGTCGGTGCGGCGCAGGATGTCGTGGAAATCGGCGGCGGTGGCCTGGCTGTGGGCGACGAGGTTGACCTCGACGAAGACGGTGATGTTGAGGCCCAGCGCTTCGGGCGACAGATCGGCGCGGTAGCCGCGGATCAGCCCGTCGCGCTCCAGCGCCATGCGCCGGCGCGAGCACTGCGAGGCGGAGAGGCCGACGCGCTCGCCCAGCTCGGCGTTGGTCAGGCGGGCGTCGTCCTGCAGGGCGGCGAGGAGGCGGCGGTCGAAGTCGTCGAGGTCGGGCATGGGCGCTCTCTGTGCGCAAAGTTGTGCTGCGATGCAGCGTGAGGCGCGCCTGAACGCGCCTTGCCAAATCTATCATGCACGGCGCGAGCATTCCATGCACAACTCGTGCAGACCAACCCTTCCCAAGCCCCGTTTCGCACACACCGCGCATGGCGCCGCCTGTATGATCGTTGCAACCGCAACCATGGGAGGGAATCATGGGCCCGTTTCCGCATGACGCGCCGCGCGCGACGATCACCGCCGCCAACCCGGCCGGCACCGACGGCTTCGAGTTCGTCGAGTTCGCCCACCGCGACCCGAAAGAGCTCGAGACCCTGTTCCGTCGGATGGGCTTCACCGAGGTCGCGCGGCACAAGACCAAGGACATCTCGCTCTATCGTCAGGGGCGGGTGAACTACATCCTCAACCGCGAGCCGGGCGGCCATGCCGCGCGGTTCGTGGCCGAGCACGGGCCCTGCGCGCCGGCGATGGCGTGGCGGGTGGTGGACGCGCAGGTGGCGCTGCAGCGCTGCCTCGACTACGGGGCCGAGGAATATACGGGCGCCGACAAGACGCTGGACGTCCCGGCCGTGATCGGGATCGGCGGCTCGCTGCTCTACCTCGTCGAGACCTACGGCGAGAAGGGCTCGCCCTACGCGGCCGAGTTCGACTGGCTGGGCGAGGCCGACCCGCAGCCGAAGGGGGTGGGGTTCTACTACCTCGACCACCTGACCCACAACGTCATGCGCGGCAACATGGACACCTGGTACAGGTTCTACGCAACGGTCTTCAATTTCCGCGAGATCCGCTATTTCGACATCGCCGGGAAACAGACCGGGCTGACCAGCCGGGCGCTGACCTCGCCCGACGGCAAGATCCGCATCCCGATCAACGAAAGCGCCGACGCGCACAGCCAGATCGAGGAGTACCTGCGCGAGTACAAGGGCGAGGGCATCCAGCACATCGCCTGCGGCACCGACGACATCTATGCCGCGACCGACGCGCTGGCGGCCAACGGGCTCGAGTTCATGCCGGGGCCGCCGTCGATCTATTACGACAAGTCGTTCGAGCGGGTGACCGGCCACGAAGAGCCGATCGAGCGTCTGGAAAAGCACGGCATCCTGATCGACGGCGAGGGCGTGGTGGACGGGGGCGAGACGCGCATCCTGCTGCAGATCTTCTCGAAGACCGTGATCGGGCCGATCTTCTTCGAGTTCATCCAGCGCAAGGGCGATGACGGCTTCGGCGAGGGCAACTTCAAGGCGCTGTTCGAGTCGATCGAAGAGGACCAGATCCGCCGGGGCGTGCTGACCGCATGAGCGAGGGCAAGGGGCCGGCGTGGCGCGGCTATCGCGGCGCGCCGGCCGTGGGCGCGGTGATCTGCCGACTGGACGAGGTGCCCGATCCGGGCACCCGCTGCCTGCGGATGGGCGGGTTCCCGGTCGTAGTGGCGCGGAGCGGCGCGGTCCTGCGCGCCTATGTCAACGCCTGCCCGCACCAGTTCCTGCCGCTTGACCAGCGCGGGCCGCAGGTGATGAGCGCCGACGGCACGAAGCTGCGCTGCACCAACCACGAGGCGGCCTTTCGGCTGACCGACGGCGTGGGGGTCGAGGGGCCGGCCTCGGGCGAGGCGCTGGACCCGATCCCGGTGCGTGTGAGCGACACGGGCGAGGTGGTGATCGCGGAGTAGATGCGGCGGAGGCGTGACGGCGGGCGGCTTTGCACCGCCCGCCGGAGCGCGCCCGCCCGCTGCGGCGCGCCGCCCGCCTCGCTATTTCTCGCCCGGCGTCCCGTCGAACTTCTTCTCGAGGCTCGCCCAGCAGTCGGCATAATCCTGCTGCAGCGGCATCTCGGTCGCGGCCCATTCGGTCAGGTGCTGCGGGAAGCGGGTCTCGAACATGAACTGCATCGTCTCGGTCTGCCGCACCGGGACCATCGGCTCGGTCGAGCCATGCTCGAACGCCGCCCGGTCCGGCCCGTGCGGCAGCATCATGTTGTGGAGGCTGACGCCGCCGGGCACGAACCCCTGCGGCTTGGCGTCATAGATGCCGTGGATATTGCCCATCAGCTCGGACATGATGTTCTTGTGGTACCACGGCGGGCGGAAGCTGTGCTCGGCCACCATCCAGCGGTCGCGGAACAGCACGAAGTCGATGTTGGCCGTCCCCTCCTGCCCCGAGGGCGCGGTCAGCACGGTAAAGATCGACGGGTCCGGGTGGTCGAAGAGGATCGCGCCGACCGGCGAATAGGTCCGCAGGTCGTATTTGTACGCGCAGTAGTTGCCGTGCCACGCCACCACGTCGAGCGGGCTGTGGTCGATGAAGCTTTCGTGGAACTGGCCGCACCACTTGATGACCACGCGGCTTCGCACCTCGCGGTCCTCGAACGCCGCCACCGGGCATTTGAAGTCGCGCGGGTTGGCGAGGCAGTTGGCGCCGATCGGGCCGCGGCCGGGCAGGTCGAACTTCTGCCCGTAGTTCTCGCAGACGAAGCCGCGGGCGGGGCCGTCCAGCAGCTCGACCCGATAGACGAGGCCGCGCGGCAGGATCGCGATCTCTTGCGGGGCGAGGTCGATGACGCCGAGCTCGGTGGCAAAGCGCAGCCGCCCCTCCTGCGGGACGACCAGCAGCTCGCTGTCGGCGGAATAGAAATACTCGTCCTCCATCGAGCGGGTGACGAGGTAGATGTGGCTCGCCATGCCGACCTGGGTGTTGACGTCGCCGGCGGTGGTGACGGTCCGCATCCCGGTGATCCAGGTCAGCGGCTCGTCGCCGTGCGGGACCGGGTCCCAGCGGTACTGGCCGAGGCTGATGACGCCCGGCAGGACGTTCGGCGCCGATTTCCAGTGCGGCACGTCGATGGGGGCGAAGCGCCCGACGTGCTGGACCGAGGGGCGGATGCGGTAGCACCAGGTCCGCTCGTTCTGGCCGCGCGGGGCGGTGAAGGCGGTGCCCGAGAGCTGTTCGGCGTAGAGCCCGTAGTTCACCTTCTGCGGGCTGTTCTGGCCCTGTGGCAGGGCGCCGGGCAGGGCCTCGGTCTCGAAGTCGTTGCCGAAGCCGGGCATATAGCCCTCATGCGCGGCGGTGCCGTTGCGGGTCTCGGCGCGCACCCGCGCCCCGGTCATCGGTCCGGTTCCCTGGTCCGTCATGTCGCGGCCTCCCTCGCCCCCATCGCGCGCCCCCCTACCCCGGCGCCGATCCCTCACCAGATTATCGTTTCATATGAAACGATGTCAATCCGCGGCCGGGTCGTCCGTCGCCGCCCCGCCCCCCTCGCGCCGGGCCGCGACCCGCGCCACGGCGCCGTCCAGCGCCGCGATCCCGGCGGTGAGCGTCGCCCGCTCGGCCTCGGTCATCTCGGACAGGATCTCGTCGGCGCGGGCGCGGACCTCGGCGAAGGCCTCGGCAAAGAGCGCCTGCCCCGCGGGGGTGATGGCATAGTGCCTGAGCCGCCGGTCCGAGCCCAGCACCGCGCGGGTGATCAGCCCCTTCCCCTCAAGCCGCGCTGCCGC
This sequence comes from Paracoccus panacisoli, assembly GCF_042435015.1. Lineage (NCBI taxonomy): Bacteria > Pseudomonadati > Pseudomonadota > Alphaproteobacteria > Rhodobacterales > Paracoccaceae > Paracoccus > Paracoccus panacisoli. Next base: position 8,217 of record NZ_JBHMQU010000047.1, read on the forward strand.
CCGGCTGACCTGCACCTTGTCGAGCGAGGTGCGCTGCGAGAGGCTGAGCGAGTCGATCTCGCCCGCGTCGTCGAGCAGGAACAGCAGCCGCCATTCCTCACGCGTCAGGCCATAAGCGCGCAGGTAGACGGCGACCAGCTGGCGCGAGAACGCCTCGGCCGTGACCGCGAGGCGGTAGGGAAAGAAACCCTCGATCTCCATCGTCGTCCCCCGGCTGGGCCTGCGCGACGGGCAGGCGGCTGACGGCGGGCAGCTAAGACGCGGCCCGCCGGCCGGGTCAATCATGCCGCACCTGACCCGCTGGGCCGAGGGACAAAAAAAGACGCCCGCACGAAGCGGGCGCCAAGTCATGAGGCAGGTTTCATACAGGCAAGAAACCTATCGAGCAGTGCTCTTGATATACGCTTGAAACCCCTTGCCGCCAAGCCCCCCGGTTTGCCAGGCGCCCGGGGGGCCGATAGATTGGCGCCAAGACCGGGCGACACGATCCTGGCGCGGGGGCGGGGCAGCGATGCGAATCTTCAAATTCTCTAACGATTCCGCGATCACTCGCCTTGCGCGTGTGGCGCTGTTGGCGCTGACACCTGTTGCAGCGATGCCGCTGGCAAGTGCCGCCGCAGCGTCGGACGGGCCCGCCCATGCCCTTGCAATGTATGGGAAACCGGCGCTTGCGGCCGACCTGACCGGCTTCCCTTACGTCAATCCCGACGCGCCCCGCGGGGGGACGATTCGCTTTGCCGAGCCGGGGGGCTTCGACTCGCTCAAACCGTGGGTGCTCAAGGGCAATGCAGCGTGGGGCGTGGGCGTCCACGTCACCGAATCGCTGATGCTGCGCTCGATCGACGAGCCGTTCACCCTCTACTGCCTGCTCTGCGAGACGGTCGAGACCGACCCCGAGCGCAGCTGGGTCGAGTTCACCCTGCGCCCCGAGGCGAAGTTCTCGGACGGCAGCCCGGTGACGGTCGAGGACGTGATCTGGTCGCTCGAGACGCTGGGGACCAAGGGCCACCCGCGTTACGCGGGCGCCTGGCGCAAGGTCGCCTCGGTCACGCCGGTGGGCGAGCGGGGGCTGCGCATCACCTTCGCCGAGAAGGACCGCGAGCTGCCGCTGCTGATGGGGCTGCGCCCGATCCTCAAGAAGGCGCAGTGGGAGGGAACGGACTTCGCCGCCTCGTCGCTGACCCCGCCGATCGGCAGCGGCGCGTATGTGGTCGACCAGGTCGATCCGGGCCGCGCGATCAGCTTTCGCCGCAACCCCGACTACTGGGGCAAGGACCTGCCGCTGACCCGCGGGCTGTGGAACTTCGACACCATCCGCTACGACTATTTCGCCGACAGCAACGCCATGTTCCAGGCCTTCAAGGCCGGCGAGGTCGATGTCTGGCGCGAGCTGAACGGGGTGAAATGGGCTAAGGAGTACAACTTCCCCGCCATCACCTCGGGCGCGGTCGTCAAGGAAGAGATCCCGCACCAGCGCCCCTCGGGCATCATCGGGCTGGTGATGAACACCCGCTCGCCGCTGTTCGCCGACTGGCGGGTGCGGCAGGCGATGATCCTCGCCTTCAACTACCGCTTCATCGACATGACGCTGTCGGGCGGCACCGATCCGCGGATCGCCAGCTATTTCTCGAACTCGCCGCTGGCGATGGCGGCGGGGCCGGCAACCGGGCGCGAGGCCGAGCTGCTCGCCCCCTTCGCCGCCGACCTGCCCCCCGGCACGATCGAGGGCTATGCCCTGCCCGAGGGGTCCGAGAAGCTGCTCGACCGCAAGGCGCTGCGCGAGGCGGTGGGGCTGCTGGGCGAGGCGGGGTGGACCGTCGGGCCCGACGGGGTGCTGCGCAACGCGGGCGGTGACGCCTTCGCGCCCGAGATCCTGCTCAACCAGTCGGGCAGCGCCATGCGCTCGGGCGCCGAGGTGCAGCAGATCGTGGACATCTACGTCGAGGCGCTGAAGCCGCTGGGGATCATGCCGCGGGTGACGGTGCTCGACAGCGCGCAATACGTCGAGCGGACCAACCGCTTCGCCTTCGACATGAGCTGGTACGAGCGCGGGTTGTCCCTGTCACCGGGCAACGAGCAGTCGCTCTACTGGGGCAGCGCCAGCGCCGGGCAGGAGGGGTCGAAGAACTGGATGGGGGTCCGCTCGCTCGCCGTCGACGCGATGATCGACGAGGCGGTGAACGCCGCCTCGGCCGAGGATCACGTCGCCGCGGTCAAGGCGCTGGACCGGCTGCTGACGGCGGGACGCTATGTCATCCCGGTGAGCTACCCCCAGGTCAGCCGGATCGCCCACGCCCGCCGCCTGCACCACCCCGAGCGGCTGCCGATCTACGGCGACTGGCCGGGGTTCCTGCCGGATGTGTGGTGGTCGGCCGAATAACCCGCAGCCCGGCGGCGTGAGTTTTCGCCGGCCCTGCGCAGCAGGCCCCCGGTCAGGGTCCGATCAGCGGTCGCCGTCGTCGGGATAATCGTCGTCATCCCCGAAACGCGAGTCGTCGGCGTATTCGTCCTCGCCCTCGCCCACGTATTTCCCCGACAGCGCGATCGAGTGGTTGTCGTGGGTCGGGTCCATGACGACGTCCGAGGGGATCTCGCCCGCCAGCCACTCCTTGATGTCGGCGCGGGCTTCCTCGGGGTCCATCTCGGTGATTTCGGCGATGTAGCGGATGAAGGCGCGCTGGTCGCCGTCGATCTCGTCCAGCATCGCCTCGTCGGCGTCTTCCCATTTTTCCTGGATCGCCTCGTAGAAGGCGGTCCAGTTTTCCTGCACGTGCGACCAGCGCATCGACGTCTCCTTGTTCGATCACCCAGCCAACGACGCAACCCGGACCCGGTTCCCGCGTGCCGCGGCGTCGGCCGCCCGCGCAAGACCGGGCGGGTCAGACCGGGCGGATCAGCTTGCGCTCGAGCACCCGCAGCACGGTGGGCAGGTCATGGCCGCGCTTGAGCACCTGCCCGTCCATGCCGACGACCGCATACATCCCCTGCGCCGCCCTGAGCCGCGGCCGCTTCTCGATCCGGTAGAGCGGGTTCTCGGCCGCCCGGCGAAAGACCGAGAACACCGCCATCTCGCGCAGGAACGACATCCCGTAGTCGCGCCACTCGCCCGCCGCGACCATGCGGCCGTAGAGCGACAGGATCACCCCCAGCTCGGCCCGGTCGAAGGCCACGACCTCGGCGGCGGGGTGCGGGAAGATCGGCTGGATCGGCTGGATCGTCATGGCGTCAGGTTGGCACCGCGCCGCCCAGCGATCAACGGCTATTCCGCGATCCCTTGGGTCACTCGCCCGCCGGCGCCGGAACCTCGACGTTGTCGATCAGCCGCACCGGCCCCAGCCAGGCGGCGGCGAGCAGCCGTGCCGGCCCCTCGGCGCGGGTGAGCGGCGCCAGCGTCTCGGGGTGGCGCAGGTCGAGATACTCTACCCGCGAGAAGCCACAGTTGCGCATCGCGGCACGGGCGTCGTCGAGCACCCGCCCGACCTCCGCCCCCGCGGCCAGTTGCGCCGCCGCGCGCGAGAGCGCCGCGTAAAGCACCGGCGCGGTGGCGCGGTCGGCCACCGACAGCCGCGCGTTGCGTGACGAGAGCGCCAGCCCGTCCGCCTCGCGCAGCGTCGGGCAGGCGGCGATGGCGATGGGGATGTTCAGGTCCGCGACCAGCCGGCGCACGATCTGAAGTTGCTGCCAGTCCTTCTCGCCGAAGAACGCCCGGTCGGCGCCGGTCATCAGGAACAGCTTGGTCACGATGGTCGCCATGCCGTCGAAATGCCCGGGGCGGAAGTCGCCGCACATCCCCTCGCTCAGCCCGGCAACGTGGATCGAGGTCGCGAAGCCCGGCGGATAGACCTCGTCAACCCCCGGCGCGAAGAGCAGGTCCACTCCGGCCGGGCCCAGCACGGCGCGGTCGCGGTCCTCGGTGCGGGGGTAGTTCAGCAGGTCCTCGGCGCGGTCGAACTGGCGCGGGTTCACGAACAGCGTGACGATCACCCGGTCGCAGGCCGCGCGGGCGGCGGCGACGAGAGACAGGTGGCCGTCATGCAGCGCGCCCATCGTGGGGACCACGGCGACGGTCTCGTCGGCCGCGCGCCAGTGGGCCACGGCGGCGCGCAGATCGGTGAGGGAGCGGGCGACCTGCATCAGCGGACCTCATCGGCAAAGACGTGCTCGGGACCCGGGAAGCGGCGGTCCCGCACGTCGGCGGCATAGGCGGCGATCGCCTCGGCGGCGGCGGTGCCCAGCTCGGCATAGCGGCGCACGAAGCGGGGGCGGAAGTCGGTGAAGAGGCCCAGCATGTCGTCGATGACGAGGATCTGCCCGTCGCACGCGGCCGAGGCGCCGATGCCGATGGTGGGCACCGCGATCTCGGCGGTGATCCGGCGGGCGAGGCTGTCGGGCAGCTTCTCCAGCACCACGGCAAAGGCCCCCGCCGCGGCCACCGCCGCCGCGTCGGCGGCGATGCGGGCGGCGTCGGCGCCGCGGCCCTGCACCTTGTAGCCGCCGAGCGCGTTGACCGCCTGCGGCGTCAGCCCGACATGGCCCATGACCGGGATGCCGCGGGCGGTGAGGAAGCGGATGGTGTCGGCCACATGCGCCCCACCCTCGAGCTTGACCGCCCCGGCGCCGGTCTCGGCCAGCACCTGCGCGGCGGTGGCGAAGGCCTGGGCGGGGCTTTCCTCGTAGCTGCCGAAGGGCAGGTCCACGACCACCAGCGCGCGGGTCGCGCCGCGCATCACCGCCTGCCCGTGGGCGATCATCATCTCGGTCGTGACGCCGAGCGTCGAGGGCAGGCCATAGACCACCATCCCCAGGCTGTCGCCGACGAGGATCACGTCGCAGGCCGCATCCGCGAGCCGCGCCACCGGGGTGGTATAGGCGGTGAGGCAGACGAGGGGCTGACCGCCCTTGGCGGCCGAAATGTCGGGCGGGGTGATCCGCCGGACCGCTGCGCTGACGCTCATGGCAAACCCCCTCCTCGCCGGACCGTTGCGGGGTTCTAGCGGGATCGCGGCGAAAAGACAGGGTGTCGTTGCGGCGGGACCGCCTCTGCGCCGCACCGGGGGTTCGCCCGGAGAACGGAGGCGTTCGGCCCGTCAGGATATTTGTGCAGGGACGATCGCGGCGCGGTCAGGCGGCCAGGCGGGCGCCGTCGTGGGCGCGGATCGTGACCTCGATCAGCGCGCCCTCGGGCTGGTCGCGGTCAAAGGCGACCTCGGTGAACTGTTCGGTGCGGCCGAGGCGCGGGCCCTCGGTCAGGACACTGTGGCGCTGGCCGACCTGGGCGCTCAGATGGGTTGCAAGCGCCACAGCGCCCGCCGCCCGCAGCCGTGCGGCGCGGTCGCGGATCGCCGGGCCGGGGACGGCGGGCATCCGCGCCGCCGGGGTGCCCTTGCGGGGGCTGTAGGGGAAGACGTGCAGGAAGCTCAGCCCGCAGTCGTCCACCAGCCGCAGCGAGTTCTCGAAATGCGCCTCGGTCTCGGTCGGGAAGCCGGCGATGATGTCGGCGCCGAAGACGATGTCGGGGCGCAGGCGGCGCGCTTCCTCGCAGAAGCGGATGGCGTCGTCGCGCAGGTGGCGGCGCTTCATCCGCTTGAGGATCAGGTCGTCGCCGTGCTGCAAGGACAGGTGCAGGTGCGGCATGAGGCGCGGCTCGGTGGCGATCGCCTCCATCAGCTCGGGGTCGGCCTCGATCGAATCGATCGAGCTGATCCGCAGCCGCGGCAGGTCCGGCACCATCCGCAGGATGCGCCGCACGAGGTTGCCCAGCCGCGGCGTGCCCGGCAGATCGGCGCCCCACGAGGTCAGGTCGACGCCGGTCAGGACGACCTCGTTGAAGCCGCGGTCGCGCAGGCGGCGGATCTGGTCCACGACCACCCCCGCCGGGACCGAGCGCGAGTTGCCGCGGCCGAAGGGGATGATGCAGAAGGTGCAGCGGTGGTCGCAGCCGTTCTGGACCTGCACATAGGCGCGGTGCCGGCCGAAGCCGTCGATCAGGTGGCCGGCGGTTTCCCGCACCGACATGATGTCGTCGACCATCACCCGCTCGGTGCCATAGTCGGGCGCGGCGAGGCCCGCCCAGGTGGCGGGCTGCATCTTCTCGTGGTTGCCGATGACGCGGGCGACCTCGGGCATGGCGGCGAAGGTCTCGGGCTCGGTCTGGGCCGCGCAGCCGGTGACGATGATCGGCGCGCCGGGGTTCTCGCGCGCGAGGCGACGGATTTCCTGGCGGGCCTTGCGGACGGCCTCGGCGGTGACGGCGCAGGTGTTGACGATCACCGCACCGGTGAGCCCGGCGCTTTCGGCCATCTCGCGCATCGCCTCGGATTCATAGGCGTTGAGGCGGCAGCCGAGGGTGGCGAGGATCGGGGCGCCGCTCATCGGGCGGCCTCGGCCAGCCAGTCCGCGGTCAGCGTGCCCTCGAACACCGTGGCCACCGGGCCGGTCAGCCACACCCCGTCGTCGCGCCAGTCCACCCCCAGCGTGCCGCCGTCGAGGTCGAGCGTCACCCGCCGCCCCGTCAGCCCGCGCCGATGCGCCGCCACCGCCGTCGCGCAGGCGCCCGAGCCGCAGGCGAGCGTGACGCCCGTGCCGCGTTCCCACACCCGCATCCTGAGCCGGTCGGGGCCGGTGAGGCTGGCGAACTCGACATTCGTGCGCTGGGGGAACAGCGGGTCGTGCTCGACCTGCGGCCCGAGGGTGGTCAGCGGCGCGGCCTCGGCGTCGGGGACGAAGAAGACCGCGTGGGGGTTGCCCATGCCGACCGCCGCCGGGTCGCCGTCGAGCGGCAGGCGGGCGGTGTCCATCGCGCGCGCCAGCGGCACCGCGTCCCAGTCGAGCTGCGGGGCGCCCATGTTGACCCAGACGGCGTCACCCTCGCGCACCGCCGTCAGCATCCCGCGGCGGGTGGCAAAGCGCAGGCTGTCGCGGCCCAGCGCCTCCATCATCCGCGCCGCCACGCAGCGCGAGGCGTTGCCGCAGGCCCCCGCCTCGGACCCGTCGGCATTCCAGAACACCAGCCGATAGTCGGCGCCCGGGTCGGGCAGGATCTCGGCCAGTTGGTCGAACCCCACGCCGCGCTGGCGGTCGCCGATGGCCCGTGCCAGCGCCGGGGTCACCCGCCCGGCGCCCGGCGCGCGGGCGTCGATGACGACGAAATCGTTGCCCGCTCCGTGCATCTTGACGAAGGGCAGGCCGGGGGTGGGGCGGTGGTTCATCGCGGCGATATACGGTCGCGCTCATGATTCCGCCAGTGGGGCGCGATTTTCCCCTTGACCCCCCCGTGCACCATCCCTAATCAGGCGCCCTGTGTTGGGCCCATAGCTCAGTTGGTAGAGCAACTGACTTTTAATCAGTGGGTCACAGGTTCGAATCCTGTTGGGCTCACCACTGAAACCATTTTGTTTCCTCCTATCAATGCGTTAGACGACTGTTTTGTCCAACGGGCGAAGCTGTTGGACATTCTCGACGGCCAAGTGCGACAGCGCATCGGCCGCCAGCTTGACGCGGTTCGCGGCCGCGACGTAGCGCCGGGCCTCTTGCGGCGTCTTGTGAGCCAGGAACGCCATGATTTGCAGCTCGTTGGCCCCGTTGTCCGCAAGCCGGGTTGCGCCATACTTGCGAAGCCCATGCGCGCGGCACTCGTCGGGCAGGTCCGCAGCCTTGCACTGGTCGCGGAACCAGTTGCCGAAGCTCTCGACGGTGTAAGGGAAGAACCGCGCCTGCCCCGGCGGGACCAGCCGCAGCTCGGCTTGCAGTTCTGGCAGTAGCGCCAGCGGCAGGGTCACGTCCTGCCCGGTCTTGATCCGGCGATACCAGATCGACGTGCCCTTGATGTTCTGCCTGCCCATGATGCTGGCGTCGTGCCGGGCGGCCCCGGTGCCGAGGATCAGTTCCAGCGCCAGCCGGGCGAGGGTGCCGGAAGGGTGACGGTCGCGGTATTGCTGGACCTGTTCTTCCGTCCAGGTGTGGAAGCCGCCGGACTTGATCTTGCGCAGATCGACCGTCTCGGTCGGGGATGCGCCGTTGAAGCCAAGTCGGGTTCGGGCGTAGGCGTAAATCTCGACCAGTTCCTTGTGCAGCCTGTTGGCTGCGGTCGGCCCGCCCTTCATGTCCATCATTGCGTGGACGTGGCGCGGCTCCAGATCGGCCAAGCGGGCCTTGCCGATCTTGGCCCGTATCCAGTCCATCCGCAGCCGCTTGTGGTAGCGGGTTGACTCTCGCAGCTCTTTAAAGCCGCTGCTGGCAAGGTAAGAGGTGATCGCGTGATCGAACGTCCCCCGCTCACCCTCGGGGGCAGACGGGATCGGGGCCTCGGTAATCGCGGCGTTGTAGGCTGCCACCATCGCGGGCGATGCCCACGGCCCCGGCAGGTATGTGTCGATCTTGCGGCCCTTGATGATCTTGCGCAGGCGGATGCGTTTGCCGCCGCGCGGATCGTCCACGATGGTCGCGCCGGGGAAGGGATTGCGTCGTTTCATTTCAGCCCCAGCATCTTGTCGATTTCATTGTCACGGGGCGCAGGCGCCCCAGCGGTCAGGGTGATGGTCGTTCCGTCCGGTTTGACCGCCGTCAGCGCCCACGTCTCGATCTGTGCCTCACGCATCGCCTGGGCGTAGCTCGTCAGTTCGAGCTTGGTGAAGGTGGCGGGACGGGCGGCCATCTAAGTTAGCCCTCGCTCTCGTCAAAAATCCGCCGCAAACGGGCGGTTTCGTGGCGGTTGTATAGTTCCAGGTAGCGGGCGCGTTCATCGGTCGTCAGGCGCTTGCGCTCGTCGGGGGTAACCAACTCGTCGCCCTCGATCCGGCTGCCTTGCAGGTTCAGAAGCTCTTGCGTTTCATCGAACGTAAGACCGGCGTAGAGCCAGCGACCCAGATCATCCTTGACCCACGCGCGCATCGCGTTCCCGCTCGGTGCATAAGGACTCGGCTCGGGTCTCGGGTCAGGCACCGAAAAGTCCGGCAGATCATGGCCGTGGATAATCGCCATGAGCTGAGCGTGGACTTCATCAATCAAGCGGTCGGCTTGCAGGACCTGGGCCGCGACAGGCAAGCGCGGCTCGTCCTTCCCTTGATACATGACGATCAGCGCCCAATCGTCGGCGTCCTTCATGGGATAGGTGATGATCGTGTAGTCCTTTTCGATGCCAAGGCCGAAAAGGCGATTCTTGGCGCGGCGCTCGATCGTCTCGGCCAGGGTCGCCGAAAACTTTTGCGGGAAGCCGATGCGGTTCATCGTGTAGGCTGCGGCGATCATCAGCACCTGCCCGCCGGTGAACATGCGGCGCTTTCCGGTTCCGGGGTTCACCCAATCGCCCAAAAGGCGAACCAGCCCGCGCGCCGGATTGACGAAGTGCTCGATCGCTTTGGGCGTTGCGCCGGTGATCGCGCACACATCGGCGACCAGGAACTGGGGGGTGTCCCAAATCTCCTTGGCCTTCCAGATTTCGGTCGCGTCGTGGTCGATCATATCGCAGCCCCATTCCTTGGGACTATCAATAACACCATCGCCGGGGACTAGACAAGCCCCATGTTGCGGGGTTCCCAGCCAAGCTGGCCCACCAACGTCGCCCTGACACCGTCGCCGCGATCCGCGCCGCCCTCGAAGCCGCCGGGGTCGTGTTCCTGCCCGAGAACGGCAACGGGCCGGGCGTGGCGCTGCGTAAGGGTGCCTGAAGCGGCACGCGAAGGCTGATGCTTGCGCGAGCAGCCTCGACGTAGCTATATGCTTGACTGTTCCCTCGGAGTTGCCGGATGACCTTCCGCTTAACGATTTCTCAAGAAACCGTTGATATTCAGGTTCTTGAGAACGATATGGAAACCCTCGCCCGTCTTCAGATCGGCTTGGATGAGGAAGAGGGGATTATTTATAGCACGGTGGTCGCGTTAACGTTGGTGCCGGGCCAACCCGACAACCATAAGGAGTTGATTTTTGGGATTATCGAGGCAGGTCCTGATGGTGAAACGTGGATCAATGACGGGGAAGAGACGAAGTCGTTCTTGACTGGCCCAGACAGGTCGTCGGTGCTGGGATACATATGTTTGATGGCGGTCCATGTCGCAAAAGCAGCACAACCAGATGTGATCTCCATGTCGACCGCGAGAACCTTCCTTCCCGCCAAGGCTCTTTCCAAGTATGGTCATATATGCAAAGCGTTGCGCGATGCCGGTTACCATGGAGGCAAAGGTGATTCCTACCACGGTGCCGAAATCTGGATGCTAGAGCTGAAGAAGGTGGAAACTTGACGCCATGCTTGGGCGTTCTTTACTTGGATTTTCCCATGGAAGGGGTAGGACTATGACAGCGCCGCTGAGCCGCGACAAGCAGATCGAGATGATGACGGGCGCACCTGAGCGCCACGCCGCTCTGATCGGGCGGTGGATGGCTGATGCCAGTGTGCAGCAAATTGTCCGACAGAGCGTTGATACAGAGTATCGGCGGCATGACGAGCTTCTTGTGAATTACGCGTAAGGTGTCTTCAAGAAGATTGCCCCGGCCCCGCAAATGCGGGGCCTTTTTACATATGGCCGGCCGCAACATCCCGCTGCGACCGGCCCTTTGCCCTGACGCGGGCGATGCGCTTACACGCGCTGTGGATGGCCCCGGCCTCAGAACCGTGCCAGCCTGCGCCGCGCCCCCGAAGGATATGCAAGAGCCGCGCCTTGACGGGGTTGTTCGGTCGCTGAACCGGGGCACTCACCGTCTAATCCCAGGTGCTTCGCGGGCCTCTCAATCCGCAGGGCGCACCTCGGCCCTGTCTCGTCATTCCTGCCAGTCGATGAAGGTCATGGCGTCTTGCAGCGCCGCACCGTCCAGTCCGGCCTCCTTTGCCGTGGCATAGGCTTGCAGCATCGCCCCGAACGCCCGCGCCTTGCCGCCGTGGTCGAAGGCTTGCATCGGCCGCACCACGTCGATTTTTACGGCCTGCCCGATTTTCGCCGTCGCCTCGTCCGCGACCAGCAGGGCGATCGGTTGCAGCACGAGCTGCGCCAGATGCCGCTGCGCCTCCCTGACCAGCGGTCCCGTGGTAGCCGGGTTCACCAGGGCGGGCAACACTCCGTAGGCCATGAGGATCGCGCCTCGGGCCGCCTCCAGCGTCTCCGCTGGCATCGCCCGTTGCAGGTCCGGGGTCAGCCCCTCGACCTTCTTCTCAAGCTGCGGGTTCATGCCCGCCGCCGTCGCCTGCGCCACGCCCTCGACCACGAGGCTTTGACCCCGCGCCCCACGGAAGGACCGCCGCAGCGCCGCCATGTCCTCGCTGGACGAATCCGGCAGCGGGATGATCTGCGACCCGATCGGCGCGTCCTTCCACACGTCGCGCAACGCGCCCTCGACCTGTTGCAGCAGCTCGGCCGACAAGCTGGCCCGGTGCAGCGGCGACGTGCCCGCCCAGGGCGTCACGGGCGAGCTGCCGATGCGGACGTGCAGCACCTCGGCCGCCAGCACCGTCTGCGACCGGCCCCCGCCGACCTCGGACACACTGACCCGGTAGGCGGTAGGCTCGCCGTCGCGGGTTTTCATGTCCCAGTCGGTGACGGGCATCAGCCGGTCCCGGATCAGGAACACCGCCTCGCCCCGCAGCGCCAGCGACCGCGCCAGCATCGCCAGCGACCGCCGGTCCAGCAAGTCGGTCCCGGTCACGTCCGCCAAAGTAAAGCCGCTTTCCCACAGCGACACGCAGCTCTGCACCGTGGCCGTCAGCTCGGCCGTGCAGGATCGACCCGACAGCCATTCGGCGCGGGCGGCCACCAGATCGGCCGTGTAGCCCATCGCCACGGCCCGGGTTTCGACCGGCCGGGATTTCGGCCGGAACAAGTCCATGATGCCCATCACAGCCTCCAACGGTTCAGCGCGTTGACAGCTCGCGCGGTGTGTTCGCAGACCGGCGACCAGTTGCGGGCCTCGACCTGCGCCTCGGGATAGGCCGGGCGGGTCACGGCGCTGACCTCGAACAGGTCTGCCCCGGTGATGGTCCGCAGGACGCCGCCGCTGCGCTGTTCGATCCGCTCGCCCCCACGCGGGACGCGGAAGCCCGGCGACAGCCCTCGGATCAGCCCGGCCGCGTTCGCCGCGAGGAAGTCCCGCGCCCAGGAAGTGCCACCGTCGATGGTCGCCTCGATCGTCACCGCTTCGTCGGTGTCGGTGATGGTCAGGTTGCCCGCCGACCGGCTCGCCAGCGGCCGGTCATAGCTGTGACCGGCCAACAGGTGGATTTCGTCGCCGCCGTCGATCCGGCCGGCGAAAGCGCGGGGGGCGATCCGCTCGAACCGCCCCGGCGCGATCTCCGTCTCCCGGTCATAGGGAAAGACGGCGCGAAGGCGGGTTGTCCCGCCCTCGGCTCGCAGCTCCAGGCTGCCGTTAAGACCGCCCCACAGCATCAGGTTGCCAGCCCGGTCAGGATGGCGATCTGCGACCCGCGCGCCACCGTCACGTCGGCGGTCATCAGCGCGGTCAGGCGCAGGGTGCCCGATTGCGCGTCCGAGTAGGGATCGCGGATCACGTCCAGGCCGCCCCAGATGCCGACATAGAAGGGGGCGATGCCGCCGGTGTTGGTCGTCATCACCGCCGTGCCGTCCGGCAGGGTCGGGGCCAGGGCGATCTGGCTGGCCGGGATGTGCTTGGTCAGCCGGTCCCACTGGCTCACCGCGGTGCCCGCGATCAGGTCGTCGTCCAGGTCCGCCCAGATGGCGGGATCGAACGCCACCCGGATGTCCCCCGGCGACTTGACCAGGTTGCCGTTCATGAAGGCCACCGACGCGGTGCGGAACCCCGCCCAGCTCGCCGCCCCGGCGGGCGTGCTGGCAATGCCGTAGGTGCTGGCTCCGGTGATGATGCCGAGCGGCTGCCCGTTCGTCCCGCTGCCCATCAGGATCGCCCGGTCCAGCTCGGTCTGCACCGCCGCGTTCATGTCGCGCCGGATCGCAGCCTCCAGCCCGTCGCCGGCCTGCTTGAGAGCCTTGCGGGTGATCCGCATATGAACGCCCAGCGTGTGGTCAGGCTCCAGCATCCGCTCGGCAAAGTCGAACGGCTGCGGGCCGGGAACGTCCGCACCCTCGGTCGGTGCCCAGCCAGCAATCGCGCCGGCCGTGGCGACCGGGATGGCGACCGCACCGGACGTGATGTTGATGACCTCGCCGCCCAGGCGGGACGCCACCGACGCCGGGAAGATGCGGTCGATCAGCGGCCGGATCGCAACCGGCTTGGGCACGTCCGCGCTGGTCGTGGTGCCCGCCACCAGCTCGCGCTGTTCCAGCGCCCCCAGCGGAACCGGGATGCCGCGATAGCCGCCGTGCGAGCGCATTTCCTCGACCACCTCGGCCGTCTTGCCCGAGAGGCTGCGGCCTTCCTCGATCGCGGCGACCACTTGGCGCAGCTCGAAGCCGGCCACCAGGTCCGACCACTCGCGGCCCGAGCGGGTCTCCAGATCGGCCCCGGCCTCGCGGCGTTCGGTGTCCTCGGCGGTCAGCGCGGCCCGGTAGCGGGTTTCGTTGGTCCGATACTCGGCGTCCAGCGCCTCCATCGAACGGGTTTCGTCCTCGCTCGGCTCGGTCTTGCCGACCAGGGCCGAGAGTTGCTGGCGGATTTCGCTTTGCCGCCGGGCGATCTTCACGGAATCAAGCATGATTACCTCGTTTGCTCGATAGGGGTTTGTTGTCGGCCATCAGTTCGTTGACAGCCTTCCGCCAGCCGTGGCGGTCGTATGCGGGCGGCGCACGGCCGACCTCGACATGAGTTTTCGCCGAGTGACAGGAAGGACAGCGCATGGCGCAGTTGTCCGGGTCATAGGCGAGATGAGGGTGTGTCCTGACCGGCAGGATATGGTCGCACTCCAGGCGACCCCGGCTCTTGCCGCAGTCCACGCACTTGAAGCCGTCACGCTCCAGCACCGCCATCCGCAGCGATTTCCAGCGCGGGCCGCGAGTGATGTGCTTGCTGTGGCGGATCAGGCCCATGCGACCCTCGCTTTTCGCTCGGGCTGCGCCAGCATCCGCTGCCCCTGCGCCACGGCCAGCACCGTCGCCGCCGCCGCGTCGATGCGGCCCAGGCTGCGGGCCTTCGCCAGCTTGGCGTTGCCAGCCGGGTCGTTCAGCACGATCGCGTCCGACATGGCCGACCGCAGCAGCAGGGACGGCGCGCCCTTGATCTCGCCGTCGAACAGCGCCCGCCGGAACCGCTCGATATCCTCGCTGCCGTCCTTCCAGCCGAAGCCGCGGTAGATGAAGGGGACGCGGCCCAGCCCGGCCTTGTCCATTGCCTCGGTGAACTCTGCGTGGCGGAAGCGGTCGCCAACGATGCAGGCCGGGGTCACGCCCTCGACCCGGCGGACGATCTCGGCCAGCCACGGCCCCGGCGGCACCGTCGCCTCGCCCATCACTGACAGCTCGCCCCGCTCGTTCATCTGCACATAGCGGTCAGAGACGCCATCAGCGGCCCCACGATCCGCAAGGCCGGGGGTGCCGGGGAAGGTGCCCAGAGCCTCCAGTCGGCCCGTCTGCGGCCAGTAGAACGCCGCTGCGGACATGGACCGCGAACCGCCCAGGTCCACGCCCAGCACCAGCGGCCCCTCGCGCGGCGGCAGGGCGTCAGGATCGACCTCGGATGCCAGCCATTCGTCCACCGTGACCAGCAGGCTGCGGTCCTCGGTGCTGACCCGCTCGTTGCGGTTGAGGTTGCGGAAGCTCGACAGGGCCGACCCGCCCCGCGCAATCGCCCGCTTGGCCTGCGCCACCAGCCATTCCGGCGTCGATCCGATGCCCTCGACCGCGCCGGGGTTCGCCTCCAGCAGCGACGGCAGATCATCCGCCGGCAGCCCGAACGCCGGCCGGTGTTCCTGCACATAGGTTCCAGGCGGGGGTTCATCCATCCAGCGGCTGAAGGTGTTGGCGTCGTCGGGCGCGCTGGTCGAGATGATGAGCGCCCGCCCGTCCCGCTTCCCGAGGCCCGACAGGATCGCGTTCTCCAGGTTGTCGCCCTTTTCGCGTTCCCACGCGGCCCGCTCGTCCATGATCGCCAGCGTCGGCGCACCGCCCAGGATCGACTTGCCGTCCGCAGCGATACAGCGCGCCAGCCCGCCGCCGTTGCCCTCGAACTCCACCTCCAGCTTGGACCCGCGCCGGATGACGAACTGTTCGCGCTGGTCCTCGTCCATCCCCTCGATGAAGCCGACCAGGAAGCCGAAGGCGACCTTCGCTTGGTCCCGGTTCCGGGCCGCCATGATGATCTCGCGCTTGGGCTGGTCATCCCACGCCCCGACCAGGTGCCCGAGCGCCAGCCCCGCCGAAACCGCCGTCTTGGCGTTCCCGCGTCCGATCGACAGCACCCCGACCATGACGCCCTCGGCCAGCGCGCCCCGGACGAACTTGCGCTGGAACTCGGCCAGCTTGAGCGGCTGCCCGGCCAGTTTCCCCTCCGGGATTTTCAGCCCTTCCAGAAACCGGATCGCGTCCTCGGCCAGTTTCGACCCCGGAAGAGAGAGCGGAACAGGTGGACGCCGGTATCCTGCTACCGCAGAAACTTGAGCATTGGGACCAGCCTTGCGCGGGCGCTTGGGCGTCGTCATGCGCGCACCCGGCGATAGCGGGCGCAGATGCGGGCTGCGGCCGGGGTCAGGCCCGGCTTGGCCTCTGCATCGCCGCGGTTGTCATAGGCGAACGCCGCTTGCTCCATGACGGCCAGTTGCAAGTCGTCGGGGACGCTGGCGCTCGTGTCACCGAACCCGGCCTCGTAGGTGACGTGCAGGGCGCCGGTGTAGGGCGTGGACAGCGTGACGCGGGGCCAGCGCCCGATCTCCAGTGTGCCCACCGCCTCGAAGCCGTTGACAGTCACCACGCTGTCGGGTGCGAGCGGGCCGACCGGCAGGTGAAAGGCGGTTGCGTCCTCGACCTCGGCCCATGCCGCGATGGTCTGCCGCGTCAGCGCGATCTCGCAGTATGCCTCGATCTCTCGGGCTGCGGCCATCACCAGACGTTGGATCAGCATGTCCTCGTCGTCGTGCATGACACGCAGATGGTCCTTGGCGTCGGCCAGCGTGACGGGCGCGGCGAGGGTAGGGGTGCGGGTGTAGGTCATCACCACATCTCCGATTCATACGCTTCAGGATCGGCGTGCACCCCGCCGCCGAGGGCGGGTGCAACGCCAGGGGTATTAGGGGAGAGTGTCGCCCCCCCGTTGGCGGGGGGTTGGCGGGGGGTTGCCCGGGGGGTTGCACCCTCGTTGCACTCGGCGTTGCCCGGGGGGTTGCACCCTGCTTTTTCGATGTGCGAGCGCGCCTTTGATCCGGTCCCGTGCTGCCCGATAACGATGGTCCCCCGCGACAGCAGGGCCTCCATCGCCGACGCCAGGGACCGCTTGGTGCAGCCCTCGGACTTCGGATGCTTGGCGAACAGGGCCGGTGCGTAGGTCACGGACGGGGTGGCGCTCACATAGCGTCCCTGCTCGGTGAACTCGGCCAGCAGCGAGAGGAACACCCGTTCGGCCTTGGCCCCCGCGGCCAGCGCGTCCAGCCCCTGCGGCTCGGCATCCCTGACGAACACGCCCGCCTGCCAGGTGACGGACAGTTCGGCCCCGACGCGGCCATAGTTGGCCTTCTTGGTGGACAGGATGCGCTTGTCGGGGTCGGCCTCGTAGCCGTCCTGCACGATCCGCTCCAGGTAGAGCCTCGACCGGACGCTGTTGTTCCAGGCGGTGCTTCCGCTGGTCCCTGTCCCGCTGGTCAGGCCGGTGAGCGAGGGGTGCGACAGCAGGATCACCGCGCATTTCTGGCGCAGGGCGAGGCCGCGCAGGATGCCGATGAACTGGCGCACCGCCGCGCGGTCGTTCTCGTTGGCCGGGAACATGTCGGCCAGCGTGTCCAGCACGATCAGCGACGGCTGTTCCTCGGCCGCCCGCGCCTCGATCTCATCGAACAGCGCCGACTTGACCAGGCCCAGCCGGGCGTCAAGGTTGCTCGCCTCCATCGCCAGCAGGGCGTTTTCGCCCGCCAGCGACCGCAGGGTGAGGCTGCCCAGATCAGCGAGGCGCAGTCCCATCGCCCGGCAGATGTCCGCGAGCCGCATGTGCAGCTCGTCGTCGTCATCCTCGGCCGAGAGGAACAACGCCCGACCTTTCGGCACCCCCTCGTTGATCCACGCCCGGCCGGTGGCTGCGCTGACCGCCAGTTGCAGAGCCAGCAGCGACTTGCCGGTGCCGCCGTCACCGCCGAACAGCGTGACAGTCTTCATGGGCACCATGTTGTGGACCAGCCATTGCCGTTGCGGCACGGGACGGCCTTCCAGATCGGCGGCGCTGTAGAACCGGGATGCCTGACCTTCGGCGGACGGGCCGCCAGCGTCGCGCCGGTAGCCGACCGATTCCTGGTGGCGGCGATCCATGTCAGCCATGTCGGCAAAACTGTTCATCGCGCGACCGCCTCCACCTCGGCAATCACGGCCCGAACCTGATCCCGGTTCTTACAGCCGACCGAATATCCGGTGTCCCGGTGTTCGTTCTTCCAGATGTAGAGGGTGACGCCTTCGCCCTCGTCGTCGGGGTAGAAGTCCACCACGAACGGGCCGATCTGGCGTGAGACCCACATATCGGTGACGGCGTTGGCACTCATGCCCGGCCCTCCGCCAAGAAGTCGATGAAGGCGATGCGATCCTGCGGCGGCATCCGGCGGTAGCAGGCGAGCGCATAGGCTTTCAGCTCGGCCCGGCTCGCCATGTCGGCCCAGAAACCCGCTTCCTCCATGACCCGCCCCATGAAGGCGGGCATCGGCCAGGCGGGGCGGAACTGGTCCAACAGCCGCTCCAGCAGCCGGGCGCGGATTTCCGGCGGACAATCCACCGCGGCATCGGCCAAGGCTATTGCAGCCGCCCGGCGGGTCAGGGTATAGTTGGCATCGACACGACTGCCATGCAGATCAGCCCCGGTTGCGCCCGCCAGCGCGCCGGGGTTTTCGTTTTCCGTCCCCATTTCGGGGTTGGACAAACGCGGATTTTCCGCAACGATTTCAACGTCACCGCATGGGGGGCGTGGACAATCTATGATGTTGATGCCCAAGGACTCTTTCAGTCCTGTTGGGCTCACCACTGTTCCCCCTGCCATCCGCAAGTGCACGCGCACCGCCCGTTCGGGCCGCCGGTCAGACCGCGCGGTCGAACTTGGTGGACAGGTGCACGAGGCTCTCGGACGAGCGCACGCCGGTCAGGTGGCCGATCTGGTCCAGCACCTCGTCCAGCTCGACCGTCGAGGCGCAGGCGAGCTGCAGCAGAAGGTCGACCCGCCCGCTCGTCGAATGCACCCGCTCGACCGAGGGGATCGCCTTGAGCCGGCCGAGGATCGCTGGCTGGGCGCGCGGCTCGATGGTCAGCAGGCAGGTGGCGCGGATGCGGGTGACGCGCGCGGCCTCGCCCAGCTTCAGCGTGTAGCCCGCGATCGCGCCCGAGGTCTCGAGCCGCTCGAGCCGCGCCTGCACGGTCGAGCGCGCCAGCTTGAGCCGCCGGGCCAGCACCGCCACCGACATCCGGGCGTCCTGGCCCAGGTGCGAAAGGATCGCGCGGTCGGTGTCGTCCACGGCTTGCCTCATCCTTGCCGGTTTGACCGACGATCCGCCGGTCCTGCCGGTCAGATTAACGCCCCCAGCGCGACATTCCACCCTTTTCATCGCTGAAATTGCGCCGCATAGCGCCGATCCTGCGTTGGCTGGCAACGCACCGCGACCGAAAGGATCACGCATGGGACTGACCGAGGGCCATCAGGCCAAGACTGTCTGGGAAAATCCGGCCGAGATCGTCCGCAGTCTCAGGCCCGAGAACCCGGTGCTGGTCTTCGCCCCGACCGTCCTGCAGGACCGTGCGCGCCAGTTTCTCGCCGGTTTTCCGGGGCTCGTCACCTATGCGGTCAAGTCGAACCCGGACGAGGCGGTGATCACCAACCTCGTCGCCGCCGGCATCCGCGGCTTCGACGTGGCCTCGCCCTATGAGATCGACCTGATCACCCGCCTCGCCCCGCAGGCGGCACGGCACTATCACAACCCGGTCCGCTCGACCGCCGAGATCGCCCATGCCGTCGCCGCAGGGATCAAGGCCTGGTCGGTGGACAGCCGGTCCGAGCTCGACAAGCTCTTTGCGCAGGTGCCGACCGAGGGTTGCGAGATCTCGCCGCGCTTCAAGCTGCCGGTGGTGGGTGCGGCCTATGACTTCGGCTCGAAGTTCGGCGGCACGCCCGAGCTGACCGCCGAGCTGCTGCGCGAGGTCGCGGCGCGCGGCTACACCGCCTCGCTGACC
This sequence comes from Paracoccus panacisoli, assembly GCF_042435015.1. Lineage (NCBI taxonomy): Bacteria > Pseudomonadati > Pseudomonadota > Alphaproteobacteria > Rhodobacterales > Paracoccaceae > Paracoccus > Paracoccus panacisoli. The sequence goes on from NZ_JBHMQU010000047.1 coordinate 27,473, forward strand.
TTCCACCCCGGCACGCAATGCGTCGATCCCGGCGCGTGGGAGCATTACATCCGCACCGCCCGCGACATCGCCGACCTCGCCGGGGTCATGCCGAAGCGGCTGAACGTCGGCGGCGGCTTCCCCTCGTGGCGCGTCCACGGGGTCGAGCCCGACCTGCCCGCGATCTTCGAGCGGATCGGCGCCACCACCGCCGAGGTCTTCGGCGCCGACGCGCCCGAGCTGGTGTGCGAGCCCGGCCGCGGCATCTGCGCCGACGCCTTCGCCATCATCGCGCGCGTCAAGGCGGTGCGGGACGGCGGCGCGGTGTTCCTGAACGACGGGGTCTATGGCGGGCTGAACGAGCTGCCGGTGATCGGGAACCTCGACCGGCTCGAGGTGCTGACCCCCGAGGGGCGGCGCCGCACCGGCCCGGACGCAGGCCGCGTGGTCTTCGGCCCGACCTGCGATTCGGTCGACCGCCTGCCGGGCGAGCTGATGCTGCCCGGCGACATCGCCGAGGGCGACTATCTCGTCATCAACGGCGCGGGCGCCTATTCGGTCGTCACCAACACCCGGTTCAACGGCTTCGGCGAGATGCGGCAGCTCACCGTGATGGGGTTCGCCTGACCTTTCGGTCAGGTTCGGGGCGGCCCGCGCGGAAACGTTAGCCGATCCGCAACCTATCGGGTGCATCATGGTCCCATGAGCACCCGCGCCCCGATTCCCCACGTCATCCTGATGGATGGCACGCTCGCCACGCTGGGCGGGCCGCGGTCGAGCCATATCGCCACGATTCGCCGGCTGGTCCGCAAGGCCGGCCCGGTGCGGGTGCATTACGCCAGCGGCCTGCACTGGGACAGCTGGCGCAGCGCGCGGGCGGTGATCACCGGCCAGGGGATCGAGGACCGCATCGCCGCCGCCTACGGCTGGCTCGCCAGCAGCTGGCGGCCGGGCGATCCGATCTTCATCTTCGGCTACTCGCGCGGCGCCTTCACCGCGCGCTCGCTCGCCGGGATGATCGGGCGGGTCGGGCTGCTCACCCCGCGTCACGCGACCGAGCGCAACACCCGGCTCGCCTGGCGGCTCTACCAGCGCGGCGGGCAGGAGCGGACGCTCGCCGGCTTTCGCCGCCGCTGCCATGCGGAGGTGACGATCGAGATGGTCGGGGTGTTCGATACGGTGGCCGCGCTGGGCGTCCGCCTGCCGCTGGTGTGGATGCTGACCGAGGGGCAGCACCGCTTCCACGACCACCGGCTGGGCGGGCACGTCCGCTTCGGCGCGCAGGCGCTGGGGCTGGACGAGACCCGCGCGGTGTTCCAGCCGATCCTGTGGGACGCGGCCGAGGCCGACCGCGTCGAGCAGCGCTGGTTCCGGGGCTGCCACGCCGACATCGGCGGGCAGCTGAACGGGCACGAGGCGGGGCGGCCGCTGGCCAACATCCCGCTGGTCTGGATGCTCGACCACGCCGCGGCGCGCGGGCTGCCCCTGCCCGAGGGCTGGCGGGCGCAGTTCCCCCGCGACGTGACGGCGCCCTCGGTCGGCTCATGGGCGGGCTGGGGGATGGCGTTCCTGCTGCGGGTCCCGCGCACGGTGGGGACCGCGGGCGACCTGCTGCACACCTCGGTCCCTCTGCCCTACCACGGCCCGGCGCTAATCGTTGACGAGACCCGCCGCCGCCCCCTCCGCCGGCTGCGCCGCCCCCGCGCCGAGCCGCTGCGCCGGGGTGTGCGACGCTGGTCGCGGGTGCAGCGGGAGTGAGGGGGGGGGATTTTGGGGGAGGGAGGCGCGAGACGTGGCCGGAGGTGGCCCGGGCTGGGCGGCTCGCCGGACGGCCAGGGCGATCTGGCCGCGACGGCGATCGCACAGCCGTAACGGCGCGGAGGGGAAGCGATTTTCGAAGACGAGCACCGGCGAGGACTGGGGCGCGTCGGTGTCGGATCTCCCGCAGCGATCTGCCCCCCGCCCCTCGCGCCACGCGACTACGCCGGGCGGAAGCGATCTTGTGAGGCGAGGACTGGCGGGCTGGCGCGCAATTCCACCGGATGGCCCGCACCGCTGTGGACCGCGGCGCTACTCGGTCGGCGCACCCGCGCCCGGCGGAAGCGAACCTGTAAGACTAGGAATTAGCTTGGCTGGGGGGCGGGCTGCTGCACCGAATGGTCCGTGGCGATCCCGACCGCGCGGCCGCTCGCGCGCAACACGCACGCCGGGGGGGAGGGCTTAGACGCCTCGGCGGTCCAGCGCCGCCGGCCGATCCGCACACCAATGTATTGCCTCGTCCAAGGACACTCGGGACCGCGCCCGCCTGCCGAGACGGGTCCGACGCCCCGTAGACGGCCGTTTCCGCTGGTAACCCGGGCTTTTGCTTGATCGTGATCTGGACAGCCGCCCGGATGACAGGCGTCCTGCTCTCGCGCTTCAGCCGGAGGGCAGGATCGGCCCGCGGGCCGGCCATCTATGGTTGAAGCGGTTGCGCGGGTAAGCGCTGAGACGCCAAGGCCCTTTGCCCCAAGGCGGTGCAAGGCAGCAAAGTGAATCCGAGATCGCGCCCTGACGGCGCGACGCATCGGTCCCGCGGTGGATATGCCGGTCTCAGTGCCAGCCGACCGCGGAAACTCGGCCGGTGTCGTCGCCAGAGCGGCGGTTCACTCGCACGGAGGGGCCGCACCGCGCCTGTCCGGCGCTGCGTCAAAGCTGGTCGCAAGACTGCGCTCTCAGCCGGGCAACACCTCAAGCCGCCGCCCGCCCCCACCCCCCTCAGGCGGCAGCCTCGGTCGCCTCGATCCCCAGCGCGGCGCAGACCTCGGCGGTCAGCTCGGGGCGGTTCAGGGTGTAGAAATGCAGCCGGTCCACCCCGCCCTCGATCAGCCGCGTGCAGAGCTCCACGGCGATGTCGCGGGCCAGCGCGGCCTCGCCCGGCTTGCCGGCGCGGGCAAAGGCGTCCTCCGCCCAGGCCGGCACGCTGGTCCCGCAGCGGGCGGCGAAGCGCTTGGCGCCGGCCCAGCTCTGGATCGGCAGGATGCCGGGGATCACCGGCGCCGCGATCCCGGCCGCCGCGCAGGCGTCGCGGAAGCGGAAGAACGTGTCGGGGTCGAAGAAGAACTGAGTGATCGCGCTCGTCGCGCCCGCGTCCACCTTGCGCTTGAGGAACGCCACGTCGGCGGCGCTGTCGGGGCTGTCGGGATGCGGCTCGGGGTAGGCGCCGCAACGGATGGTGAAGCCGCCACGGGCGGCGATCGCCTCGATCAGTTCGACCGAGCTCGCGAACCCCTCGGGGTGCGGGGTCCACGCGGCCGCGCCCTGCGGGGCGTCGCCGCGCAGCGCCACGATCTCGCGCACGCCGGCGGCGGCATAGTCGTCCACGATCTGCATCGTCTCGGCGCGGGTCGCCTCGACGCAGGTCAGGTGCGCCGCGACGTTCAGCCCGTAGTGGGTGGCGAGCGCCGTCACCGCCTCGTGCGTCAGCTGCCGCGTGGTGCCGCCGGCGCCATAGGTGACCGAGACGAAATCCGGGCCCAGCGGGGCCAGCGCGCGCGCCGTCTCCCACAGCCGGAACGACTGGTCGAGCGTCTTCGGGGGGAAGAACTCGAAGCTGACGGCGGGGACGGTGCGGCGAACGGACATGGCGATTCCTCTTTGTCCGCGCTTGTGCCACGCGTTCCGGCGTGAAACAAATTCATATCATGCAAGGTCAGGATGAGCCGCGCTCATGCATCTGGAACTGCGCCACCTGCGGACGATCCGTGCGGTCCATGACCACGGCGGCCTCGCCCGTGCGGCCGAGGTGCTGAACATCACCCAGTCCGCCCTCTCGCATCAGGTCCGCGCGATGGAGGAGCAGGCCGGCACGCCGCTGTTCCTGCGCCAGACCCGCCCGATGCGGCTGTCGCCCGCCGGGATGCGGCTGCTGGCGCTGGCCCGGCAGGTGCTGCCGCTGGTCGAGGCGGCCGAGGCCGAGATGCGCGGCGTCACCCGCGGCCAGGTCGGGCGGATGCACATCGCCATGGAATGCCACGCCTGCTTCAACTGGCTGTTGCCGGCGCTCGACCGGTTCCGCCACGCCTGGCCGCAGGTCGACATCGACGTGCGCGCAGGGCTTGCCTTCACCGCCCTGCCGGCGCTGCTGCGGGGCGAGGCCGACATGGTGATCTCGTCGGACCCCGAGGACCTGCCGGGCGTCACCTTCGAGCCGCTGTTCGACTATCATCCGCTGCTGGCGGTGCCGGCCACCCACCGGCTCGCCGGGCGGGCCCATGCCGAGCCGGGCGACCTCGCGCCCGAGACGCTGATCGCCTATCCGATGGACCGGGCGCGGCTCGATGTGTTCTCGCATTTCCTCGACCCGGCGGGGGTGGTGCCCGCGGCGGTGCGCGAGGTCGAGCTGACGGACGTGATCCTGATGCTCGTCGCCTCGGGCCGCGGGGTGGCGGTGCTGCCCGACTGGGTGCTGGCGCGCGAGGCCGCCAACCCCGACATCGCCACGCTGCGGCTGGGACGGCCGGGGGTGACGCGGCGCCTTTATGCCGCCGTGCGGGCCGAGGACCGCCCGCTGCCCTTCGTGCAGGAGATGCTGCGCCTGGCCCGCGCCGCGTGGACGCCCGCCGAGGCCTCGGCGGGCTGAGCCTCAGGGGCCCGTGCGGCGCGGGCTGATCGCTTTCCTTTTCCGGCGCGTTCGCTTAAGCCCACGGGTCAGCCCGAAAAGGATTCCCCGCCATGGCCTCCGCCAATCTCAACGTCATGATCAAGGCCGCGCGCAAGGCTGGCCGCAGCCTCGTCAAGGACTTCCGCGAGGTCGAGAACCTGCAGGTGTCCTCGAAGGGGCCGGGCGACTTCGTCACCCGCGCCGACCGCGAGGCCGAGCGGATCATCAAGGAGGAGCTGCGCGTCGCCCGCCCGAACTATGGCTGGTGCGGCGAGGAGACCGGCACCGAGGACGGCGAGGACCCGACCCGGCGCTGGATCGTCGATCCGCTGGACGGGACCACGAACTTCCTGCACGGCCTGCCGCACTGGGCGGTGTCGATCGCGCTCGAGCACAAGGGCGAGGTCGTGGCGGCGGTCGTCTTCGACCCCGCCAAGGACGAGCTGTTCACCGCCGAGAAGGGCGACGGGGCCTTCGTGAACGACAAGCGCCTGCGGGTGTCGGGGCGGCGCGACATGAACAGTGCGATCTTCGCCACCGGCGTGCCCTTCGGCGGGCGCGGGACGCTGCCTGCGACGCTCAAGGACCTCGCGCGGCTGATGCCGGTCTGCGCCGGGGTGCGGCGGTGGGGGTCGGCCTCGCTCGACCTCGCATATGTCGCCGCCGGCCGCTACGACGGCTATTGGGAGCGTGGGATCAACGCCTGGGACGTGGCCGCCGGCTGGCTGCTGGTGCGCGAGGCGGGCGGCTTCGTCGAGCCGCTGCGCCCCCACGAGGGCCCGGGCGTGGACGCGGGCGACATCGTCGCCGCCAACGCGCAGCTCTTCGCGGGCTTTGCCGAGATCGTCCGCAGCCGCGACTGAGCCTCATCTGCTTGGGGCGCCATGCATCCCCGGCATGGCTGCCCTGAAATCATCCCCTCCGGGCCTGCGGCGGTCTGACGCGGCTTGACAGGTGCGGCTGGCGTCGTGACGGGTTGGTATACCATCCAACCGCTCGGCCCTGCCCATGACCGCCCCCTGTCCTGCCCCCTCGCCGGGCCTCGCCGCGCCCGTCGCAGCGCCGCTGCCGCCGCCCGTGGCGATCCCCCCCGGTCGTGCCGGTCGCCGCCCCCGAGGCGGCCGCCGTGCGCGACGGCCAGCGCGCGGGCGTGCTGATGATCTGCGCCGCGAGCCTGATCTTTGCCGTGCAGGACGCGGTGTCGCGCCATCTGGGTGCGATCTACCCGCCCGTCTACGTCACCATGCTGCGCTACTGGTTCTTCGCCGTCTTCGCGGTGGTGCTGGTCGCGCGCAGTCCGGGCGGCGTCCGGGCCGCGCTGCGTTCGCCCCATCCGGTGGCGCAGACGCTGCGCGGGCTGATCCTCGTGGCCGAGGTGGTGCTGATGCTCACCGCCTTCGTCAAGCTCGGGATCGTCGAGACGCACGCCGTCTTCACCGTCGCCCCGCTCATGGTGGTCGCGCTCTCCGGCCCGATCCTCGGCGAGAAGATCGGCTGGCGGCGCTGGCTCGCGGTCGGGGTGGGGTTCGCCGGCATCCTCATCATCCTGCAACCGGGGCTGCGGGTGTTCTCGCCCTGGGCGGCGCTGCCCCTGATCTCGGCGCTGATGTTCGCGGTCTATGCGCTGCTGACCCGCAAGGTGTCGGCCGACGACAGCGCGATGGTCAGCTTCTTCTGGACCGGGGTGGCCGGCGCGGTCGGCATCACCCTCGCCGGGATCTGGTTCGCGGTACCGATCGCGCGGGCCGACTGGCCGTGGATGGCGGCGCTGTGTCTGACCGGCGCGGCCGGGCACTATCTGCTGATCCGCGCCTATGCGCTGGCCGAGGCGTCCAGCCTGCAACCCTTCGCCTACACCCAGCTCGTCTGGGTCAGCCTGATCGGGGTGTTCTGGCTGGGCGAGACGCTGCGGCTCAACGTGCTGATCGGCATGGTCATCATCGTCGGTGCGGGGCTCTTCACCTGGTGGCGGACGCTGCGCCGGGCCCGGACGGGCTGACCGGATCGGCCTGCGAGAGCGCCTCGGGGCGCGCTGCCGGGACCGGGCGGCGCGGGCCGGGCGCGGGCGCCAGTGGCGCTGGAGTCTGCGGCGCGGCAGCCGGCTGCGCGGGCGCAGGCCGCGGCAGGCTGGGAAG
>NZ_JBHMQU010000047.1:34386-110181 GCF_042435015.1 Paracoccus panacisoli
ATCTGCGCCTCGGGCTGGGGCGGCAGGGCGACCTCGGGTCCGTCCGCCGGGGCAGCCGCGGGGGCTGACGGCGGCGCCGTCGCCTCAGCGGGCACGCCGCTGGCCGGAGTCGCCGGTGCGGCCGCCCCGGGCAGGGCGGCATCCACCGGCACAGCGGCCAGCCGGCGGGCCGCACCCGCGGCCTCGCGCACCCACGGCGCCGTTCCGCGCGGGCGGTCCGACAGCGCCAGCACCAGCGGCGAGATCGCGGGCGGCGGCAGCGAGACGCCGCCGCGCAGGTCCCAGGTCGGGACCAGCGGCACCGGATGCCCGGCGATCCGCGCCCGGTACATCGGCAGCGATTCCGCAACCCGCATCACATAGGTCCGCGTCTCGTCGAAGGGGATCATCTCGACCCAGTCGACCGGGTCGGCCCCGGCCCGCCCCGCGATCCGCAGGTCGCCGAAATCCCTGAGCCAGCGGGCCGAGCGCCCCGGCCCGGCGTTATAGCCCGCCGCGACCAGCGCGATGGACGGCCCGAAGCGGTCGCGCAGCCCGTGCAGATAGGCCGCCCCCAGCCGGGCGTTGTATTCGGCGTCCTGAGTCATGCGGGGCTGGTCGAACGGCTCGCCGATCACGCGGGCCATCTGGCGGCCGGTGTCGGGCATGACCTGCATCAGCCCCAGCGCCCCGGCGGGCGAGCGGACCGTGTGGTTGAACTCGGACTCGCGCCGCGCGATCGACAGCACCAGCTCGGGCGGCAGGCCCAGATCGGCCCCCTCGAGCCCGGTCAGGGGATAGTAGATCGCGGGCCAGACCTCGCCCTTGCCCGCCGCCGCCTTGCCCAGCCGCAGCGCGTCCCACGGCCGGTGCAGTTCGAGCATCAGCCGCGCCATGCGGGCGATGTCCTCGGCCGGAGCCGTCTCGGCGAGGTGCAGCAGGAACCGCTGCGCCTGCGCCGGGTCGCCCGCCGCGATCAGCCAGAGCGCGGCCTGGAACACCCGCGCCTCGCCCACGCTGGCGCCGCGCCAGTCGGGCAGGCTGTCGATCGCCGGCCCCGGCAGCGCCAGATCGGGGCGCATCGGGGCGCCGATCTTCTCGGCGGCGAGCTGGCCGTACCAGGCTGTCTGGTGGCGCGCGGCCTCGGCGTATTCGGTCCGGGCGGTAACGGCGTCGCCGAGCGCCTCGGCGGCGCGGCCGCGCCAATAGTGGGTGCGCGAGAGGGTGATCGGGCCGCTGTCGATGTCGGGCAGCAGCGCGAACAGCGCCTTGGCGCGGTCCGCCGCCCCGGCCCGCAAGGCCGCATAGCCCGCGATCCAGTCGAGCTCATAGGCATCGACGCCCGCGGGCAGGAAATGGTTCGCGGCCAGCCGCTCGGCCAGCGCCCAGTCCCCGGCCCTGAGCGCCGCGCGGGCGTAATCCTTGCGCCGCGCGGCCCAGCCTGCGGGATCGCGCAGCGCCTCGGCCGAGGTCGAGCGCTCGAGCATCAGCGTCCGCGCCAGATCGCCCTGCTTCGCGGCCACCCGCCAGCGGAACCGGTCGAGCGCCAACCCGGCGTCGTCGCGCTGCGCCTGCGGCAGGGCGAGGATCAGCGCATCGACGCCGGTCCGGCGCGCCTGCACGGCGATCCGGGCGCGGGCGAGGTCGGCCTCGGGCCCCGCGGGCACCAGCGGCAGCAGCCGCTCGGCCGCCTGCCACTCGCCTGCGTCGAGCAGCATCCTCAGCCGCGCCGGGTGATGGGGCGCCAGCGCCGGGCCGTAGGCGGCGATCAGCGCCGCCTCGCCCGCCGCGTCGAGCGCGGTGATCCCGGTCCAGAGCTGTTCCAGCGCCGCCGGGCGGTCGGCCGCGGGCTGGGCCGCGATCCACGCCTGCGCGCCGGGCAGCGACTGCGGCAGGCGGTCGCCGAACCAGGCCAGCACCTCGGCCGCCGGCAGGTCGGGGCGCAGCACCGCCTCGCCCCGGCGCCAGAACAGCTCCATCCCCGGCCAGTCGGGGTTGCGGCGGGCGAAGTCGCGGTATTCCGGCCAGCTGCCCTGCCCCGCCCGCAGCCGCTGCCACAGCACCAGATCGACGGCCAGCGGCCCCGAGCGCGCCGCCGCCGCATCCGCCGCCGCCCAGTCGCGCGCCCCCGCCGCCGCCAGCGCGCGGGCGATCAGCGTCGCATCCTCGCCCCGCGCCGGGTTCAGCGTCAGGGCGAGGCCGAGGGGCAGCACCGCCATCAGCGCGGCGAGGGAAAGGCGGGCATGGGTCATTGGGGCAATCTGGGGGCTCGACCGGCGCGGGGCAATTCACATCGGCGGCAGGCCGCCGCTCGTCCGGGTTGGCATCGCCCCGCGCCGGTCGTATAGCCGGCCAAACCGCCCCCGCAGATGGACCCGCGCGTCATGTTCAAAAGCTCGATGCCCGCCCTCGTCACCCCCCTTCGCGCGGATGGCGAAATCGACTGGCCGGCGCTCGAGCGGCTGGTCGAATGGCAGATCGAGGAGGGGAGCAGCGCGCTCGTCCCCGTCGGCACCACCGGCGAAAGCCCGACGCTCAGCCATGCCGAGCACGAGGCGGTGGTCGAGGCCGTGGTGCGGCTCGCCGCCGGCCGGGTGCCGGTGATCGCGGGCGCGGGGTCGAACAACACCCGCGAGGCGATCGGGCTCGCGCAGCACGCCTGCCGGGTCGGGGCCGACGGGCTCTTGGTCGTGACGCCCTATTACAACAAGCCCACGCAAGAGGGGATGATCGCGCACTTCACCGCCGTCCACGACGCGACCGACAAGCCGATCATCATCTACAACATCCCCGGCCGCTCGGTCGTGGACATGACGCCCGAGACGATGGGCGAGCTGGCGAAGCTGCCCCGCATCGTCGGCGTCAAGGACGCGACCGGCAAGCTCGAGCGGGTGTGCTGCCAGCGGATCACCTGCGGTCCCGACTTCCTGCAGATCTCGGGCGAGGACGCGACCGCCCACGGCTTCAACGCCCAGGGCGGGGTCGGCTGCATCTCGGTCACGGCGAACGTGGCCCCGGGGCTCTGCGCGCAGATGCAGGCCGCCTGCGCGGCGGGCGACTATGCCGAGGCGCTGCGGCTGCAGGACCGGCTGATGCCGCTGCACATCGCCATCTTCATCGAGCCGGGGCTGGTCGGGGCGAAATACGCGCTCTCCCGCCTCGGCCGCTGCACCGACGCGGTGCGGCTGCCGCTGGTGCCGCTGACCGCCCCCACCCGGGCGCGGATCGACGCGGCGATGGCCCACGCCGGGCTGCTCTGAACGACGGGCCGCGCCGCTGAGAGCGCCTGAGGCTGTCAGCCGCGTGCGGCGGCGAGTGCCTCGGGCAGCGCGGCGGCAAAGGCGTCGAGTTCGGCCTCGGGTCCGCAGCTGACGCGGATGCAGCGGTTCTGCGGCGCCACCCACGGCATCCGCACGAACACCCCGCGCGCGCCCAAGGCCTCGAGCACCCGGCGCGCCAGCGCCCCGTCGCCGCCGCAGTCGAGGCTGACGAAGTTGGTGGCCGAGGGCAGCGGGGTCAGCCCGTTCGCGCGCGCTATCGCGGCGATCCGGTCGCGGGCAGCGGCGACCTGGCCCACCACCTGCGCCAGATGCGCCCCGTCGGACAGCGCCGCCAGCGCCCCGGCCTGCGCGATCTGGTTCACGCCGAAATGGTTGCGCACCCGGTCGAAGGCCCGCACCATCTCGGGCGCGCCCACCGCCCAGCCGATCCGCGCCCCGGCCATCCCGTAGGCCTTGGAGAAGGTCCGCATCCGCAGCACCCGCGGGTCCGCGGGGTCGATCCGCGGCAGGGCGGGGGCGAACTCGGCATAGGCCTCGTCGAGGATCAGCAGGATGTCGTCGGGCAGGGCTGCGACGGCGGCCTCGATCACCTCGGGCGCGTGCCAGCCGCCCATCGGGTTGTCGGGATTGCAGAGATAGACCATCCGCGCCCCCGTCTCGGCCGCCCGCGCCACCAGCGCCGCCGGGTCCTGCCGGTCGCCGGCATAGGGCACGCGGTCCAGCGTTCCGCCGAAGCCGGTGACGTGGAAGTCGAAGGTCGGATAGCCGCCGGCCGAGGTCACCACACGGTCGCCCTCGGCCACCATCAGCCGCACGGCGAGGCCGAGCAGCGCGTCGATCCCCTCGCCCACCACGACGTTCTCGGGGCCGACCCCGCAGTGGGCAGCGAGCGCGGCCTTGAGGTCGTGGTTGGTGGGGTCGCCGTATTTCCAGACCTCGGCGGCCGCGTCCCGCATCGCCGCGACCGCGCGGGGCGAGGGGCCGAAGCCGTTCTCGTTGGCGCCCAGCCGCGCGGCGAAGGGCGCGCCGCGCTGGCGTTCGAGCGTCTCGGGGCCGACGAAGGGGACCGAGTCGGGCAGGCCGGCGGGCAGCGGGGCGAGATGCGGGGCGGGGCGGGCAGAGGGGCGGTGTTCCATGCCCGCAGATGAGCCAGAACCCTGCGCGGCCGCAAGAATTTTTGCCGTTGCGCGGGCCGTGCGCCCGGGCTGGCAACGCTTCGTCAAGGATTTGCTGCGAACGTTGCGGGAACGGACCAGAAGGGACTCGCCATGATCCTTGACCGCTTCCCCGCCTGCCGCCTGTCGCCGCTGGACCAGCTGCGCGCCGTGGCGAACCTGATGCTGGTGCTGGGCGACTGCATCGCCGAAGAGCAGGTGCTGCGCCGCAACGGCGTCCGCATCACCCCGCAGCTCAGCCTCAGCGTGCTGGCCGAGCTCGAGGTGGTGGCCGGCATGCTGGACCGCGACCTCGCGCGCGAGCTGCTGGCCGTGCGCGACCGGTTTGCTGACACGGCCACGACGACCGGCCCCCGGCGGGCGCCGAACCCCGCCGTGGGCAGAGCCTCGCCCTGGCTCGCGCCATCGCCGGGCAACTGGTCGAGGCGCTCTCGGTCAGCGTGATGACGCGGCAGCCAGAGCGGTTGGAGAAGGCCCGGCGGATCGTGGCGGCGCTGCGGGGTGGGTGACGGGGAACGTGGGCTGACGGGAGGTGGACGGGTTCCTGTACCCTGCTGGTGATGATCTGGGGGAGAGAGTTGGGACGGGCGGACGGGTGCGGCTTGGGCGGGCGGTGCCGTGGTGACGCCCTTATGAGGCGCGGGTTACCGCCTGTCCGAAGGGGGAGCGGGTCATGCCGCTCGTCCCTGTCTCGGGTGGCGGTCTCTCGATCCGCGCCAGCCTGCCCGCCTGGTCGTTTGGTGCCTCGTTCCTCAGCTCACTTCTTCAGCCGTCACAGCGACCGTGCATGGACCGCTCAGCGTCTCGCCAGTCGTCAGTGGTTCGGGATGAGGCAGCTTGAGCGGCATCCGCGCCAACCCGGCCCGCTTTGACGCTTTGCCGCATTTGCCCTCGCCCGGATTTTGCCCGGTGCTACGCCGCTCGTCCCTGTCACCGGGTGGAGGTCTCACTCGATCCGCGCCAGCCTGCCCGCCTGGTCGTTTGGTGCCTCGGCCCCCAGCTCACCTCTTTAGCCGTCACAGCGACCGTGCGTGGATCGCGCCGCGTCTCGCCGTTCGTCAGGGTTCGGCTTGAGGCGTAGCAACACCCGCGCCAACCCGGCCCGCTAGACGCTTTGCTGCCTCGGCCCTCGGCGTCCTCGGCCTTGTCGCCCGCGGCGGCCACCGGGTCGGCGACGGTCGTGGTGGTGGTGGCTGGGGCAGGCGCCGGGGCGGTGTTCTGCCTCGCCCGGATTTTGCCCGGTGCACCGCCGGTTGTTAACGCTTCGGGGTCGAGGCGCAGCTCGATCAGCGGCAGCATGCGTGAGCGCGGCAGCACCAGATGGCCCCGGTCTCCAGTGCCGCCTGAGCGACCACGCGAGTCCCGCTCTGCATCTTGCCGGTCGTCAGCAACCCATTAGACCAAGCCTCAGCGCCCCCCCCCCCAGCCAACCCTCCCGCTACCCTTTCGCCGCCTCGGCCGCCGCGCGGGTTTCGCTCAGCGTCGCGCCGGTGGTCAGGGCCTCGGGGTCGAGGCGCAGCTCGATCAGCGCCAGCTTGCCGCTGTCACGTGCCCGGGTGAAGGCGGCGGCGAACTCGGCGCCCTCGGTCACCAGCTCGCCGTGGCCGCCGTAGGCGCGCACCAGCGCCGGGAAGTCGGGGTTGAAGAGGTCGGTGCCCGACACCCGGCCGGGATAGTGCTTCTCCTGGTGCATGCGGATCGTGCCGTAGCGGCCGTTGTTGGCGACGATCACGATCACCGCGGCGCCCTCCTGCGCGGCGGTGCTGAGCTCGTTGACGGTCATCTGCAGGCAGCCGTCGCCGGCCATGCACACGACGGTGCGGCCGGGGTGGGCGATCTTCGCCGCGATGGCGGCCGGCAGGCCGTAGCCCATCGACCCCGAGGTCGGCGCGATCTGCGTCCGCGCCCGCTTGAAGCGGAAGTAGCGGTGCAGGAAGGCGGCATAGTTGCCGGCGCCGTTGGTGACGATGGCGTCCTCGGGCAGGTTGGCCGAGAGCCAGCAGACCACCTCCTCCATCCGCACCGCGCCGGGGGTGGGCTTGGGCGTCTGCCACGTCTCGTAATGGGCGCGCAGGCGGGCGGTCCAGTCGTCCCAGCGGCGCGGCGCGGGCGTCTCGGCCAGCGCCGCGAGTGCCGCCTTGGGGCAGGCGGCGATGCCAGGATCGGCGCGCCACAGGTGCCCGATCTCGTCGGGGTCGGGATAGACGTGGATGATCCGGCGCCCCTGCTCGCGCGGGTTCATCAGCTCATAGCCGGCGGTCAGCGAATCGCCCAGCCGGGCGCCGAGCGACAGGATGCAGTCGGCCTCGCGCAGCGCCTCGCCCAGCCGCAGGTTCATCCCCACGCCCAGGTCGCCCGCGTAGTTAGGATGCCGGTTGTCCATGTAGTCCTGCCGGCGGAAGGGTACCGCGACCGGCAGCCCCCACCCCTCGGCCAGCCGGGTCAGCGCGTCGGCGTCGTCCTGCGACCAGAGCGAGCCGCCCGGCACGACCAGCGGCCGCTCGGCGGCGGCGAGCGCGTCGCGGATCGCCGCGACCTGCGCCTCGGAGACGCCCGGCACCGGGCGGGGGGCAGGCGCGAGGTCGGGGACGTCGGCCTTGGCCGACAGCATGTCCTCGGGCAGCGCCAGCACCACCGGGCCGGGCCGGCCGGCGCGGGCGAGGTCGAAGGCACGCGCGACGTATTCGGGGATCCGCTCGGTCTGGTCGATCTCGGCCACCCACTTGGCCAGCCCGCCGAACATCTGGCGGTAGTCGACCTCCTGGAACGCCTCGCGGTCGCGGTCGGACCGGGCGATCTGGCCGACAAACAGGATCATCGGCGTCGAATCCTGCTTGGCGACGTGGATGCCGGCGCTGGCGTTGGTGGCGCCGGGGCCGCGGGTGACGAAGCAGACGCCGGGCCGGCCGGTGGTCTTGGCCCAGGCCTCGGCCATCATCGCGGCCCCACCCTCCTGCCGGCAGACGGTGTTGGGGATGCCCACGTCGTAGAGCCCGTCGAGCGCCGCGAGGAAGCTTTCGCCGGGGACCGAGAACACCCGCTCGACCCCGTGCAGCGCCAGTGCATCCGCCAGAATCCGTCCGCCATGCCGCATCGTCTCACTCCCCCTTGCCCTGATTGCCGGGGCAGACTGCGGCAACGGCCGGGGGGCTTCAACCCGTCAGCGACGGGCGCGGCGCCCCTCGTGCCGGGCATCCTGGCGGGTCTGGTGGCGCATCTGGGCCACGCGGACGTCGCGCACCGTCTCGACCAGGATCGCGGTGATGAGGCCGAAGTTCAGCAGCCCGCTCGCCGCCGTCAGCCCGCCCATGATCCGCCATTCCTGCGGCAGCAGCAGGTCGCCATAGCCGAGGGTGGTGAAGCTGACGAGCGAGAAATAGACCGCGTGCTCGAGGTCGGGAAAGGCGCCGAGCCGCCAATAGGCCATCGCCCAGATCCAGACGCCGAGCGTCAGGTCCACCAGCGCCCAGACGCTGACCATCATGATGACCGCGACCAGCTTGGCCCAGACGCGCCCGCCCAGCACCCAGGGGCGGGCGGCCTGCAGCATCACCTCGATCACGTAGAGCGAGGCGCCGCTGCTGGCGAGCGTCAGCAGCATCAGCAGGGTTCCGACGGTGATCTGGACCAGCATGTGGCACCGCGTTGGCGGGGGGACACCCGTCCCTTAGCCCGCCGCCCGCCGGCGCGAAAGCCGCCGGCTTTACTTGCGCCGCCGCGGACCCTATCTCGACCCGATCATGGCGCAGGCAAAATCCGATCCAAACTACAAGGTGATCGCCGAGAACCGGCGGGCGCGTTTCGATTACTTCATCGAAAGCGACCTCGAGGTCGGGATCATCCTCACCGGGTCCGAGGTCAAGGCGCTGCGCACCGGCCAGTCCAACATCGCCGAATCCTACGCCAGCGTTGAGAACGGCGAGCTGTGGCTGATCAACGGCTACATCTCGTCCTACAAGCAGGCCGGCGTCTTCGGGCACGAGGAACGGCGCCACCGCAAGCTGCTGGTCAGCCGCAAGGAACTCGCGCGGCTGTGGCAGGCGATCGGGCGCGAGGGCATGACGCTCATTCCGCTGGTGATGTATTTCAACCACCGCGGCATCGTGAAGCTGAAGATCGGCATCGCCAAGGGCAAGAAGAACCACGACAAGCGCGCGACCGAGGCCAAGCGCGACTGGGGCCGCGAAAAGCAGCGCCTGCTCAAGCAGGGCTGAGGTGCCGCGCCCACGGGTTCGGCCGGGATCGCCCGTCCCGCGCGCGGGGCAGCGATTGCAGGCCCTGCGGGGGTCCGGTAAAGCCGTCAGGACCGCATCCGTTTGGGGGGAAGGCCATGCGCGACGATCCGAAGACACTGGTGTCCACCGAGTGGCTGGCCGCGCATCTGAACGATCCCGACCTGCGCATCCTCGACGCCAGCCTGCACATGGCGGCCACCGGGCGCGATGCACGCGCCGAATACGAGGCCGCGCATATCCCCGGCGCCCGGTTCTTCGACATCGACGCGATCTCGGACAGCCGCAGCGAGCTGCCGCACATGGCGCCGCCGCCCGAGCTTTTCGTCAGCCGCCTGCGGGCGATGGGGATCGGCGACGGGCATCAGGTCGTGGTCTACGACAACGCCGACATCCACTCGGCGGCGCGGGTCTGGTGGCTCTTCCGGCTGATGGGCAAGACCGACGTGGCGGTGCTGGACGGCGGGTTCGCCAAGTGGCAGGCCGAGGGGCGCGAGGTCGAGGACATGGCCCCGATCACCCGCGACCGGCACATGACGGTGCAGCGGCAGGCGGGCCTCGTGCGCGACGTGACCCAGGTGGCGGCGGCCTCGAAGCTCGGCGATCACCAGATCATCGACGCCCGCAGCCCCTCGCGCTTCCGCGGCGACGAGCCTGAGCCGCGGCCCGGGCTGCGCGCTGGCCACATCCCCGGCGCCCGCAACGTCCCCTTCGCCACCCTCTACAACCCCGACGGCACGATGAAAGAGCCGGACGCGCTGCGCGCCGCCTTCGAGGCCGCGGGCGTGGACCTCGACCGACCCGCCATCACCACCTGCGGCTCGGGGATCACCGCGGCCACGCTCGCCCTCGCGCTCGAGCGGATCGGCAAGCGGGACTGGTCGCTCTACGACGGCAGCTGGACCGAATGGGGCAGCTACCCCGACCTCAAGATCGCAACCGGAGACGCCTGATGTTCGGCCAGCTCAAAGCCCAAGCCCCCGACAAGATCCTTGCCCTGATGGGCGAATTCCGTGCCGACACCCGGCAGGGCAAGATCGACCTCGGGGTCGGGGTGTACAAGGACCCGACCGGGCTGACCCCGGTGATGCGTGCCGTCAAGGCCGCCGAGCAGCGCATCTGGGAGGCCGAGACGACCAAAAGCTACACCGCGCTCGCCGGTGAGCCCGCCTATCTCGCGGCGATGAGCCGGATGGTGCTGGCCGACACGCTGGACGAAGGGCGCACCGCGGCGCTGTCCACCGTGGGCGGGACCGGCGCGATCCGGCAGGCGCTCGAGCTGGCGCGGATCGGCAACCCCGATCTGACCGTCCACGTCTCGAACCCGACCTGGCCGAACCACGTCTCGATCCTGCAGTTCATGGGCCTGCCCCATGTCGAATACCGCTATTTCGACGACGCCACCCGCGGGGTGGATTTCGAGGGGATGAAGGCCGACCTCGCCCGGGCAAAGAAGGGCGACCTCGTGCTGCTGCACGGCTGCTGCCACAACCCGACCGGCGCCAACCTGACGCTGGACCAGTGGCGCGAGGTGTCCGCGATCCTCGACAAGACCGGCGCCGTGCCGTTCGTGGACCTCGCCTATCAGGGCTTCGGCGACGGTCTGGACGAGGATGCGGCCGGCACCCGGCTCATCGTCGGCGCGGCGCCCGAGGCACTGGTGGCGGCGTCCTGCTCGAAGAACTTCGGCATCTACCGTGAGCGGACCGGCGTGCTGCTGGCCAAGGTCGAGACGCCCGCCGCGCGCGATCTGGCGCAGGGGACGATGGCCTACCTCAACCGGCAGACCTACTCCTTCCCGCCCGACCACGGGGCGCGGATCGTGCAGACGATTCTCGACGATGCGGAACTCTCGGCCGACTGGAAGGCCGAGCTGGAGGAGGTGCGGCTGGGGATGCTGGCCCTGCGCGAACAGCTTGCGGGTGAGCTGCGCAGCCTGACCGGCACCGACCGCTTCGACTTCATCGCGGCGCACCGCGGGATGTTCTCGCGGCTGGGGGCGAGCCCTGAGCAGGTGAAGAAGATCAAGGACGACAACGCGATCTACATGGTCGGCGATTCGCGGCTGAACATCGCTGGGCTGAACCGGGACTCGGTGCCGATCCTCGCCCGCGCCATCGTCGAGGCGGGGGTCTGATCCCCCGCTGACCGCCGACAGGGACGCCGACAGGGCAGCAAAAAGGGCCGGGGGAAACCCCGGCCCGAAGTCGTTCTGGCGGTTGTCGGGCGCCGCCGTCTGCGGCGCTGCGACCGTGCGTGCGGGGCCTCAGAGGCCGCGGGCGACGTGCTCGATGTCGGCGCGCGACAGGCCGATGTCGGTCAGCTCGCGGTCGGTCAGGCGGTTCAGCTGGCTGCGGGTCTCGCGGACTTCGGCCCAGTGGGCGAAGGCGGCGCCAAGACGCGACAGCAGGCCGGGACGCGACGCGGCGGGAAGGCGGAGGGTTTCGACTGCGGACATGATATCACCTTTGTTCTTGCGGCCCTGTCCGGCGGGGACAGGAGGGGGGTCAATTCGATGCCCAATTACATAGTCGATTGCCGGTTTTTCAGCCACGGACGGAACCGAATTGCCGCCATGCTTGCGGCGCAGACGTCAGGCCGGCCATCACCTGACGTCATGGCTGACGTTTCCGTGGGACGGCTAATATTCCGGTGGATAAGACTGTTTCGGTCGAAGTTCCGTGCGTTCTTCCCGGACGTTCGCGCAGATTCCTTCACCGAGACGCGTCAAGCCGCAAGATCGTGAAAATTGCCTCAATCCTGTGACAGTCCGCCCCGCAGGCAGCCTGCCACCCGAATCACCAGTCGCCCAGCGCCGCCTGCCACAGCGCCAGCGCCGCGACCGCGGCCGTGTCGGCGCGCAGGATTCGCGGCCCGAGGCTGACCCGCGTCACCCCCTCGAGCGCCCCGAGACGGGCGCGCTCGGCGGCGCTCCACCCGCCTTCGGGGCCGATGAGGATCGCCCACGGCCCGCGCGGCAGCGCCGCCAGCGTCGCGGCCGGTCCCGCCAGCGCCTCGTCCGCCCAGAGGATGCGCCGGCCCTTGTCCCAGCGGTCGAGCAGCCCCGACAGCGG
Source organism: Paracoccus panacisoli (assembly GCF_042435015.1). Lineage (NCBI taxonomy): Bacteria > Pseudomonadati > Pseudomonadota > Alphaproteobacteria > Rhodobacterales > Paracoccaceae > Paracoccus > Paracoccus panacisoli. The sequence goes on from NZ_JBHMQU010000047.1 coordinate 46,128, forward strand.
CGCGAGCGCCGCCACCTCGGGGACGAAAGTCCCGCCGCATTGCTCGGCCGCCTCGACCGCGTGGGCCTGCAGCCGGTCGCGGGCGATGCGTTCGGCGTTGGTGTGGTCGGTCTGGACCGGCAGGATGCGCGCAGCCCCCAGTTCGGTCGCCTTTTCGACGATGAAGTCGGTGCGCGCCTTCTTGATCGGCGCGAACATCAGCCAGACGTCGGGCGGGTCGCGCTGCGGCGCGGCCTGCGCGACCAGCGCCAGCGAGCCGCCGCGCTTGCCCACCGCCTCGATCTCGGCCGTCCAGGCGCCGTCGCGGCCGTTGAAGACCTCGATCCGCGCGCCGGGCCCCAGCCGCATCACCGCGGCGAGGTAATGCGCCTGCGCCGGCCCCAGCGGCACGGGTTGTCCGGGGGCGAGCGGGTGCTCTATGTAAAGCCTGACCTGTCCCATATCGGCGCGACCCTATGCAGTCCCGGCCCCTAGCGCCATCGGTTTCCGACGCCCCCCGGGGCAACTGGGTGGACCGGCTGGCCCCGCCCGCGTGGCGCCCGCTTCTGCGGCTGAGCCGGGCCGACCGGCCGATCGGGACGTGGCTTCTGCTGTTGCCGTGCTACTGGGGGACCGGGCTTGCGATGCTGGTGGACCGGCCGCGCTGGGTGGACCTGTGGGTGGTGGTGGTCTGCACGCTGGGCGCCGCGCTGATGCGCGGGGCGGGCTGCACCTGGAACGACCTCACCGACCGCGAGTTCGACGCGATGGTCGCGCGCACCCGCTCGCGCCCGCTGCCCTCGGGGCAGGTCACGGTGCGGGGGGCGTGGATCTGGATGGCCGCGCAGGCCGGGCTGGCGGCGGTGCTGCTGTTCACGCTGAACGGCACCGCCATCGCGCTGGGGATCGCGTCGCTCGCGCTGGTCGCGGTCTATCCCTTCGCCAAGCGCTTCACCTGGTGGCCGCAGGTGTTCCTGGGCCTCGCCTTCAACTGGGGGGTGCTGGTGGCCTTTGCCGCGCATGGCGGCACGCTGCACCCGGCGGCGATGCTCGCCTATGCGGCGGGGATTTCGTGGACGCTGTTCTACGACACGATCTACGCCCATCAGGACACCGAGGATGACGCCCTGATCGGGGTCAAGTCCACCGCCCGGCTCTTAGGCGCCGACACGCCGCGCTGGCTGCTCGGGTTTGCCGCCGGCGCGGTGCTGCTGCTGGCGATGGCGGTCGCGGCGACGCGGCCCGGCACCGGGGCGGCGCTGGTGGCGATGCTCGGGGTGGCGGGCTTTGCCGCGCATCTGTGGTGGCAGCTGCGCAGCCTCGACACCGCGAGCCCCGACGTCTGCCTGCGGCTCTTCCGCAGCAACCGCGACGCGGGGCTGATCGTTGCGCTGTTTCTCGCCGTTGCCGCGCTGGTGTGATTGGACCCTCGGCGCGGGGTGACTACATCTCCGCCAGCCGTTGCCATCCGAGAGCCCTCCGCATGACCCCGCCCCGCGACCCCAACAGCCCCCGCCCCCGCCGCCTGCGCGCCGGTCTCAGCGCGCTGGCGCTGCTGGCCGCCGGCGGGGCCGGGGCGTGGGTCGCGGCCGACTGGGGCATCGGGCAACTGGAACAGCGGACCGAGGCCGCCGTGGCCGGGGCACTGGCCGAGGGCGGGTTCGGCTGGGCGCGGGCCTCGGCCGACGGGCTCATGCTGCGGCTGACGGGCGAGGCGCCCGACGAGCTGACCCATTTCCGGGCCCTGAACGCGGCCGCGGCGGTGGTCGGGCCCGACCGCATCGCCGATGCCATCGTGGTCCCGCCCCCGCCCGAGGCCGTGCCACCGTCCTTCCGGCTCGAGATCCTGCGCAATGACGAGGGCAGCTCTGTCATCGGCCTCGCCCCCGTGACGCTCGACCGGGCGGCGCTCGTGGCCCGGCTGGCGCGGATGGGGGGCACGGCCGCTGCCGGTCGCCCCACCGACCTGATCGAGACCGCCGACTACCCCGCCCCCGCCGCGTGGGATGCGGCCGTGGCCGTCGCCCTGCGCGCCGCCGAGCTGGCGCCGCGCGCCCGCATCTCGGCCGCGCCGGGGCGGGTCGAGGTCACCGCGCTGGCCGATGGCGCCGCCGACAAGGCGCGGCTCGAGCAGGCGCTGCGCGACATCACCCCGCCCGGGATCACGCTCGCCGCCACCGTCTCGGCCCCGCGTCCGGTCATCTCGCCCTTCGCCCTGCGCCTCACCCGCGCGCCCGGCCAGCCGGCCCGGATCGAGACCTGCGCCGCCGACAGCGCCGCCGCGCGCGAGCGCATCCTCGCCGCCGCCGCAGCCGCCGGTGCCCCGGTCGGGGACGAGGTTTGCCCGGTCGGGCTCGGTGCGCCCACCCCGCAATGGGGCGATGCCGCGGTCGCGGCGATCACCGCGCTCGCCGCCCTCCCCGCGGGCAGCGTGGCGATCACCGACACCACCGTGACGCTCGACGCGCCGGCCGAGGTGCCGCCCCCGGCCTTCGACGCCGCCGCCGCGACCCTGACCCGGGCGCTGCCGCGGGTCTTCACCCTCACCGCCACGCAGGCGCCGCCCGACACCCCCGCCCCTGCCGGGCCGGTCAGCTTCGTGGCGAGCGCGGTGGGCGACGGCATCCGCCTGCGCGGCGCGGTCAGCGACGAGCGGATGCGCGCCGCGGTCGAGAGCTTTGCCCGCGCCCGCTTCGGCACCGTGGACAGCGTGCTGAGCGTCGATCCGGCCGCGCCCTCGGGCTGGACGCCGCGGGTGCTCGCCACGCTCGAGGCGATGGCCGGGCTGCGCCGCGGCTCGGCCACGGTGACGCCCGAGGGGCTGCGCATCGCCGGGGCCTCGGGCGACAAGGCGGTGGGCGCGGCGCTGGCCGCGCAGCTCGGGCGCAGGCTCGGTGCGGGCGTGCCTTACGAGCTGGCGCTGACCTATGACCCGCGGCTCGACCCGGCGCTCGACCTGCCCACGGGCGAGACCTGCGTGGCGCGGCTGAACGACGTGATGGCGCAGTCCGAGATCGGGTTCGAGACCGCCCGCGCCGCCATCGCCGGCGACCCGGGCCCGACGCTCGCGAAGCTGGCCGAGGTGATGGGCGACTGCGGCGACTTCCGGATCGAGCTGGGGGCGCACACCGACTCGCAGGGCTCGGACGCCTTCAACATGGAGCTGTCGCAGGACCGGGCCGACACCGTCCGCACGGCGATGGCGGGGGCGGGGATCGACACGGCGCTGCTGGCGGCGCGCGGCTATGGCGAGACCCGCCCGGTCGCCGACAACGCCACCGACGCCGGGCGCGAGGCCAACCGCCGGATCGAGTTCCGGCTGCTCTCCCCCTTCCCCGTCGCCGGCGAGGCCGCCGCCGCGGAGGTGACGCGGGGGGTGACAGAGGCGCAGCCGCCTGAGGTGGCGGGTGGTGATGGGGAAGGGGCTGTCAGCGCGGCTTCGGGGGTGAGTGGCGCGCCTGCGGCGGGCGAGACGTCTGCGCCGGCGGGGGCGGTTGCCTCATCCGAGACGCAGGGGGTGGGGGCGGGAGACGCTGCTGCAGCACCTGCCGCCAATGGGATTGAGACGGGAGCAGCCGTGGGCAGCGCCGACCCGGCGTCGGATGCGGCCAGTCTGGGCTCCACCGCAACGGACGGGGCCGGGACCGGCGGACCCAATGCAGCGCCCGCCGACGCCGGCACGACCGATGCCGCGCAGCCGGATGGCGACGATAGCGCGGCGACCGTGGGTCAGGGGACTGAACCGAACGCGGCACCACCCGTCGCCAACGAGAGCGCTTCAGGAACAGACACCGCGGGCACCGACGCCATCGAGCCGGAGGGGAGAGACGCCTCGGAGACAGGTGCTTCGGAGACAGCCGCTCCGGGCACGGGCGAGCCCGGCCCTGACGCCAGCGCCACGCGCTCAACGGACGTCGACTCAGCCGACTCGGAGGCGAAAGCCTCAACGACCACCGCGGCAGGGACCGACGCGATTGCCTCCGACGCTGCACCCACAGCCCCCGATGCCACCGCCGTCGTCACCACCGACGCCGCACCCGCAGCCCCCGGATCGGCCCAGCCCGGCCAAGCGCGAGACGCAGCCCCCGCACTCCCGCTGACCGGCCGCTTGACCGGGCCGCCTCCGGCGCTCAGCGGCGGCGACCTGACGCTGCCGCCGCTGCCGGCGCTGACCTCGGATGCCGAGACGGCCGACGAGCTGCTCGCCGAAGAGGGGATCGCGCTGCGGCCCGACCGCATCACCGTGCAGGGATCGCGGATCTCCACGCCCGTGCCGCCACCGCTGCCGCAGGGCGCCCCGACCGCCCCGCCGCCCCCCGACGGTAGCGCCCGGCCGACGCCTCGACCGGAGCGTTGAGCGGCGCCTGCCGCCGGAACGGCGCTGCGCCGTCGGTGAAGCTGACCAGCGCATGGCCTCTCGCCTGATGCCGCCGGGCAGATTATCCTGCGCGGCATGACCCACGACACGCTCATCCTCGTGGCGGCCGGCGCCCTGTTCGTGGCCTTCCTGCTCGGCGGCCTCGCCGGCTGGCTGGTGCTGCGCGCCGCGGCCCCCGCGCCCGTGGCCGCCGGGCCGACCCCCAGCGACACCGCCGAGGCCGCGCAGGCCCGCGCGCACGCCGCGGCGCTCGAGGCCGAGTTGCACGAGGCCCGGATCGAGATCGAGGAGCTGCGCGACTACATCGAGCGCCGCCGCGCCCGCGAGGGTTAGGCGCGCTGCACGACCAGCGTAGTCCAGTCGCCCAGATCGTCGCGCGCCGAGAGCGGCATCCCGGCCTCGGCATAGGCGGCGGCGACCTCGTCGGCCTGGGTGGTCAGGATGCCCGACAGGATCGCACGCCCGCCCGGCGCCAGCTGGCGCGCCATGTCGGGGGCGAGGTCGATCAGCGGCTGCTTGAGGATGTTGGCGAACACCAGGTCATAGGGTCCCGCGTCGTGCAGCAGCGGGTGGCCGAACCCCTCGGCCATCACGCACTCGACCCGCCCGGCCAGGCCGTTGGCGAGGACGTTCGCCTCGGCCGTCTCGACCGCCACCGGGTCGATGTCGGAGGCGAGCACCACGCCCGGCAGCACCCGCGCCGCCGCCATTGCCAGCACCGCGGTGCCGCAGCCGATGTCGGCCACCCGTCCCGGCGCCTCGCCCGCCGTGAGCAGCCGGTCGAAGGCCAGCAGGCAGCCGCGGGTGGTGTTGTGGTGGCCGGTGCCGAAGGCCATCGCGGCCTCGATGCACAGCGCCTCGGCGCCCTCGGGCACCTTGTCGGCGTCGTGGCTGCCGTGGACGAAGAAGCGCCCGGCCTCGACCGGGGCGAGTTCGCGGCGGACATGGGCCACCCAGTCGGTCTCGGGGACTTCCGAGACGACGAAGGGCTGCGCGCCCGCGGCGGCCGCCAGCAGCGCCAGCGCGATCTCGTCGGGGGCCTCGGTGAACCAGGCGCCGACTTCCCAGCGGTCGCTGCCGTCCTCGATCTCGAAGACCCCGGTGCCGACGGGCTCGGGGTCGAGGTCCTCGCAGGCCTCGGCCAGCGCCTCGGCGGCGGCGCGGCCCTGGGTCTGGGTCAGCGCGGCCCAGGTCGCGGCGTCGTCGTCGCGCGCGTCGTCGGCGCTGTCCGCGGCCTCGACCATCACGCCGCCCCGCCAGCGCCAGCGACGACCGAGCTTCCGCCCGACGAGGACGGCGACGGCTCGGGGTTGCCGTCGCCCTCACCCGTCACGGCCTCATGCACGGCGGCGGCGCTCGACGCCTGCACACCGGTCCCGCGCAGGCCGCAGTAGCCGTTCGGCACCTTGTGGAGGTACTGCTGGTGATCCTCCTCAGGCGCCCGATAGAACCGGGTGAGCGGGGCGATCTCGGTGGTGATGCCGCCGAACCCCTCGACGGCGAGGCGGTTGTCGTAGTCGGTGCGGCTCGTCTCGGCCGCGATGCGCTGGCTGTCGGTGGTGGTGAAGATCACCGAGCGGTACTGGTCGCCGACGTCGTTGCCCTGGCGGTTGCCCTGGGTGGGGTCGTGGTTTTCCCAGAAGATCTTGAGGATCTGCTCGATGCTGAGCCGGCTCGGGTCATAGACCACGCGCACGACCTCGGCATGGCCGGTGCCGCCGGCGCAGACCTGCTTGTAGGTCGGGTCGGGGGCGGTGCCGCCGGCAAAGCCGACCTCGGTCAGCCAGACGCCGTCCTGCTGCCAGAACAGGCGTTCGACGCCCCAGTAGCAGCCCATGCCGAGCACGATTTCCTCGTACCCCCGCGGCACGGGCGCCCCGAGCGGGCGGCCGAAGATGGCGTGGACGGGCTCGGTCATGGCGAAACTCCTTGGCGTGGGGGCGCGGTGCGAGGGATGTAGGCGCGGCGGGGGTGCAGCGCAACGCCCCGCACCCGCAGGGGGTTGCGCGGCGGGCGCGCTGCGGGCTGACTGGCGCGGGGCGGCGGGTGCCGGACCGGGGCGCTGCCCGGACCCCGGGATATTGGGACAGGACAGAACGACGATGCGGCCGGGACCACGCAATCTCATCACCGATGTCGCCGGGCTGAGGGTCGGCAACGCCGCCGACGCGGCCTTGAAGTCCGGGGTCACGGTTCTGACCGCGGACGCGCCCTTCGCCTGCGGGGTGCACGTCATGGGCGGCGCGCCCGGCACGCGCGAGACCGACCTGCTGGCCCCCGACCGGCTGGTCGAGCAGGTGGATGCGCTGGTGCTGGCGGGCGGGTCGGCCTTCGGGCTCGGGGCCTGCGACGGGGTGATGGCGGGGTTGCGCGCCGCAGGTCGCGGCTTTGCGGTGGGGCCGGTGCGGGTGCCGATCGTGCCGGGGGCGATCCTCTTCGATCTGCTGAACGGCGGTGACAAGGACTGGGACGAGAGCCCCTATCCCGCCCTTGGGCGGCAGGCATACGAGGCCGCGGGGCCGGCGTTCGCGCTCGGCTCGCACGGGGCGGGGACCGGGGCGCTCACGGCGCAGTGGAAGGGCGGGCTCGGCTCGGCCTCGGCGGTGCTCTCGGACGGGACGACGGTGGGGGCGCTGGTGGCGGTCAATGCGCTTGGGTCGGTGACGGCGCCCTCGGGGCAGTTCTGGGCGGCACCCCATGAGATGGGGGCCGAGTTCGGCGGCCTCGGCCTCGGCGGGCCGTTCGCGCCCGAGGATGAGCCGGGGCCCGAGAAGCGGCTCGGCGAGGCGACGACCATCGCCATCGTCGCCACCGATGCGGCGCTGACCAAGCCGGGGCTGACCCGGATGGCGGTGGCGGCGCATGACGGGCTCGCCCGCGCGATCCTGCCATCGCACACGCCCTATGACGGCGACCTGGTGTTCGCCGTCTCGACCGGGGCGCGCCCGGCGCCCGATCCGTTCCGGCTGGGCCATGCCGCGGCCGCCGTGCTCGCCCGGGCCGTGGCGCGGGCCGTCCATGCGGCGACCCCGGCGCCGGGTGACCTGCAGCCCTGCCGGTCGGCGCGCCGGCCATGAAGAAGGGGCGAGGCCGTGCGGCCCCGCCCCCGATGTCGCGGCTGGCGGTGAGGGATTCCGCCGGGCCGCGACCCTTACTCGTCAACAGAAGTCATTGTTACCGATAGACGTAGACGATGCGCCGGTCGGCCGGGTTCACGAGCACCGGCTGGCCGTTCACGATGACGTACTTGAAATCCTTCTGGTCGGGGATCTCGTACAGCGTCACGCTGTCCGGGATGCCGGCGCCGACGACCACTTCGCCGTCCAGCACGACCGCGTCATGCGGGTTGGCGTCGATGTAGGTGCGCACCTCGGGGGCAGGCGTCAGGCTGGCTGCCGCGCCGGCCGAGCCGCCGATGGCCGCGCCAACAAGCGCGCCGACCGGGCCGCCGACAACCGCGCCGACCGCAGCACCGGTGGTGCCGCCTACGGCGGTGTCCATGGCCTGCTTCTGCTCATCGACCTTGGGCGCCTCGATCACGGTCACGCCCACCGCCTGGCGGTTCGGGTAGAGCGCCTCGACCTTGTCGCCGACCTTGGTGGTCAGGTAGTCGCCGTAGGCCCAGCCCTTCTGGTCCTTGTAGGTGACCTCACACCAGTTGGCGCTCTCGATGCAGCCGGCGACCGAAACTTCGTCGCCGTTGGCGATGACGGTCACGACCGACGCGGTCGATTGCGGGGCCGACCGCAGGTTCAGGTCGGTGGCCGCGGTGGCCATGGTTTCGGCCGAGGCGGCGCCGGCAAAGGCGAGCGCGGCGACGGTGGTCGTGGCAAGCAGCTTCTTCATGTCGGTCAGTCCTCTGGTTTTTGGTCGGGCCCGGTTCGGGTCCGTCGCGGCATGAACGGCGGGACCGCCCCGCGTGTTTCAACACGGCGGATCACAACTAGTTTTGTCAGGCGAGCCCACGCGCCGCGCCGCCGCCGCTTTGACAAGCGCCGGGTGGCGTGGTGAGCATTGGCCGAAACCGGCGCCCGCAGCCCGTGCGACGCCGCAGCCCCCCGCCGCCGACAAGGAGCCCCGCCATGACCGCCCGCCCCACCGACCTCAAGATGCTGCTGCGCGACCCGTCGCTGATGGAAACCCGCGCCTTCGTGGCCGGGGAATGGGTCGATGCGGACGACGGCAAGACCTTCCCCGTGCGCAACCCCGCCCGCGGCGACGTCATCGCCGAGGTGGCCGACCTCTCCCGCGCCGAGGTCAGGCGCGCCATCGAGGCCGCCCACGCCGCGATGAATGGCTGGCAGGCGAAAACCGCCAAGGAGCGCGCGCAGGTCATGCGCAAGTGGTTCGACCTGATGATGGAAAACCAGGAGGATCTGGGCAAGATCCTGACCGCCGAGCAGGGCAAGCCGCTGGCCGAGGCCAAGGGCGAGATCGCCTATGGCGCGTCCTTCATCGAGTGGTTCGGCGAGGAAGCCAAGCGCGTCTATGGCGAGACGATCCCCGGCCACCAGCCCGACAAGCGCCTGACCGTGCTGCGCCAGCCGATCGGCGTGGTCGGCTCGATCACGCCCTGGAACTTCCCCAACGCGATGATCACCCGCAAATGCGGCCCGGCGCTGGCGGTGGGTTGCGGCTTCGTCGCCCGCCCGGCGGCCGAGACGCCGCTCTCGGCGCTCGCGCTTGCCGTGCTGGGTGAGCGGGCGGGGCTGCCCAAGGGCATCCTCTCGGTCGTGACCTCCAGCCGGTCCTCGGACATCGGCAAGGAGTTCTGCGAGAACCCGCTGGTCCGCAAGCTGACCTTCACCGGCTCGACCGAGGTCGGCCGCATCCTGCTGCGGCAGGCCGCCGACCAGGTGCTGAAATGCTCGATGGAGCTGGGCGGCAACGCCCCCTTCATCGTCTTCGACGACGCCGATCTGGATGCCGCGGTCGAGGGCGCGATGGCGTCCAAGTTCCGCAACAACGGCCAGACCTGCGTTTGCGCCAACCGCATCTATGTGCAGGCCGGGGTCTATGACGCCTTCGCCGACAAGCTCGCCGCCGCGGTCGAGAAGCTGCGCGTGGGCGACGGGCTCGAGGAGGGCGTGACGACCGGCCCGCTGATCAACGAGGGCGCGATCGAGAAGGTCGAGGAGCATATCGCCGACGTGCTCGACCACGGCGGCGCGGTGGTGACCGGCGGCAAGCGCAAGGACGGGCTGTTCTTCGAGCCGACGGTGATGACCGGCGTGCGCGACGACGCCAAGGTGGCGACCGAAGAGACCTTCGGCCCCCTCGCCCCGCTCTTCCGCTTCGAGACCGAAGAGGAGGCGATCGACAAGGCCAACGCCACGATCTTCGGCCTCGCATCCTATTTCTACGCCCGCGACATCGGGCGCATCACCCGGGTGCAGGAGGGGCTGGACTACGGCATCGTCGGCGTGAACACCGGCATCATCTCGACCGAGGTCGCGCCGTTCGGCGGGGTCAAGCAGTCGGGGCTGGGCCGCGAGGGCTCGCGGCACGGGATCGACGATTATCTCGAGCTGAAATACGTCTGCCTGTCGGTGTGAGGGAGGCTCGGCGCGAGGGTGATTTTACCTGGAGGCTTCGGCGCCCCCGGTATCCTCGCGCCGGCCAAGAGCCTTGGCCGCGGCAGTTGACGCGGACAATCCCCTGAGGCCGCGCGGCTTCTCAGTCGACCCAAAACAGCCAGCGGTCACACGAGGATCAGATCGTCGCGCAGCGCGTCGGCTGTCATGCCGTCGATGCGGATTACGCCCCCGGCAATGGTCAGCTCGACCCCACCGGAGACATCGCGCGCGGTGTCCAGCACGGTATCGACGGTCACGGACCTCGAGCCGCCGGTCCTGATCTCGATCAGGTCGATATCGTCCGCGAAATCCGTGATCCGCCCCGAGTGTCCGGGACTGAAGACGAAGCAATCAGCCCCGCCGCCCCCAATCATGCGGTCATTGCCGCCACCTCCGACGATGCGGTTGGCGGCGCCGTTCCCGATCAGTTCGTTGGCCTGCCCGTTGCCGACGATCCTCACGGCGGCGTTGCCCGTCGCGATTGCCCGTTCGAGGTTGGCACCGAGCACGAGGTCGATTGACGTGCGCACCGTGTCGGTGCCGCCGTTGACCGCCTCGACGATCGTGTCCTGCCAGTCGGCGATGTAGACGTCGTCGCCTGCCCCGCCGACCAGACGGTCGGCGCCCAGGTTTCCGTTCAGCGTGTCGTTGCCGTCCATGCCGAACAGCGTGTCGTTGCCGCCCAGCCCGGACAGGTGATTGACTTGGCTGTTGCCCACGATGGTGTTGGCCTGATCATTCCCGACGCCGTAGGTGGCGAACGACTGGATCAGCAGAAGCGCCTCGAAATGCGCGCCGAGCGTATAGTTGACCGTCGCCCGGACGCGGTCGACCCCCTCGCCCGCCAATTCGATGAGCGTATCGGCGCCATCCACGACATACAGATCATTGCCTCGCCCCCCCGAGAGCCGGTCAGCCCCCGCCCCGCCGTCGAGCGTGTCGTGGCCAGACGCGCCATACAGCGTGTCATTGCCCGACATCCCGCACAGCCAGTTGTCAGCGGCATTTCCCCGCACGACATCGCTGGCCCGACCGGCGATGACGCTCTCGATGACCGTTCCCTGCGCGATCGAAAGATTGCCGATACGCCCATAGACGTTCGACACCGTGCCGGCCTGAAGGTTCACCATCTGCGCGGACGTGTCGCCAGCCAGCCTCAGCCAGTCGTTGCCTCCCTGGTCGACGATGGTCAGGGTCACGGCCTGGCGTGAGGTCATCAGGCTGTTCGCAAGTCCCATGGCGCCACCGGCTGTGCAACCCTCGCCCCACATGGTGTTTCCGGCGAACAGGTTGCGCGGCAGGTCGTAGATGCTCTGGATGGCGATGATGTCGGCGATCATCGGGGTGACGCAGAAGCCGTAGCTGGCCGTGATGGACGAATTGGCGGTCTGGCTGAAATACGACATGATCGTCGCCTGCCAGCTGTCGTTGGCATAGTGGTTGTCGCGCCCATACGTCGCCGAGCCGTTGTAGCCGCCGGCATGGCCAAGGCCCAGCGCGTGGCCGATCTCGTGGATGTAGGTGTGGTAGAAGTAGCTGGCGAACCCCTCGCCGGGCTGGTCGCGCCAATACAACGGAATGTTCACGGTCGAGCGGGCAACGGTGTTGCCGACGAGTGCATCCGCAACGCAATAGGCCCCCGCCTGGTCGTCATTGGTAAAGCGGATCTGCGCCGCCGACCCGGCGGTAGAGGTAGTGTCGAACCGAAGCCCCGAGACCTGCGCCCAGGCGTTCAGCGCCATCTTGGCCACCGCACGCTCATCGGCGCCGAGATCGGTCAGGTCGCAGGTGATCGGGCGGCCGTTTCCAGTCTCATAGGTGCGGGGCGTCTCGCTCATGTCGGCCCAGAAACCCTTGGCGAGGTAGTTGCCGATCTGCTCCATCGTCCACGGACGGGTGGTGTCGTAGGTCAGGGTGTAGCTCCCGGTGCCGACCCCATAGGCGCGGGCCACGAGATAGAAGCTCTCGGACGTCGCAGGGGTATAGGTGAACGCCGAGTGGTTGAGCCGCCCGGCATCGTCATTGAAGGCAACGATGTTCCCTCGCCGGTCGCGAAGTTCGAGGTAGCTGTCGGCCAGGCTGAGGCCGTCCATCTCGAACCGGTAACTGCGCCCGGCGGTGAGGTCGACCCGCACCCAGTCGGTGTCATAGGGCGTGCCGACGTTGCCTGTAAAGCGCCCCGACGGGGCGAGCACGATGGGCGTGCCCGTTCCCGACGGCGCATCCAGATGCTCGAGACGTACGGCGGAACGAGTGCGAGCGGACATCTGCAACCCCAGGGAGAGCTAGGATTGCACTATGACCCCTAATGCGTGTCGGACAATTAATCATCCAGACAAACAGGGAGCAATGTTACCGCCAAGACACAACCTTTCGTTGTGCTCACACCGTCTCGACCGCGATCGCCGTGCCCTCGCCGCCGCCGATGCAGATTGCGGCCACGCCCCGCTTGAGGCCGCGACGGCGCAGCTCGTGGATCAGCGTCACCACGATCCGCGCCCCCGAGGCGCCGATCGGGTGGCCCAGCGCGCAGGCGCCGCCGTTCACGTTCACCCGCTCGGGCGACAGGCCCATCTTCTGCATGAAGGCCATGGGCACGACCGCGAAGGCCTCGTTCACCTCCCACAGGTCCACGTCGTCCTTGTCCCAGCCGATCCGCGCCAGCAGCTTCTCGGCGGCCGGTACCGGCGCGGTCGGAAACTCGGCCGGCGCCTGGGCGTGGCCGGCATAGCCGACGATCCGGGCGATGGCGCCCTCGGCCGCGTCCGACAGCACCAGCGCCGCCGCCCCGTCCGAGATCGACGACGAGTTCGCCGCCGTCACCGTCCCGTCCTTGCGGAAGGCGGGCTTGAGCGTCGGGATCTTGTCGGGCCGCGCGTTGCCGGGCTGCTCGTCGGTGCCGACCTCGGTGTCGCCGCCGCGGCCCTTGACCGTCACCGCCACCACCTCGTCATCGAAGCGCCCGGTCTCGATCGCCTCGCGCGCGCGGGTGAGCGAGCGCAGCGCGTATTCGTCCTGCGCCGCCCGGGTGAACTGGAAGGCGCTCGCGCAATCCTCGGCGAAGGTGCCCATCAGCCGGCCCTTGTCATAGGCGTCCTCGAGCCCGTCGAGGAACATCGAATCCTTGACCTCGGCGTGGCCGAGCCGCGCCCCGCCGCGCATCTTCGGCAGCAGATAGGGGGCGTTGGTCATGCTCTCCATCCCGCCCGCGACGATGGTGCGGGCCGAGCCGGCGCGGATCGAATCCGAGGCCGACATCAGCGCCTGCATCCCCGAGCCGCACATCTTGTTCAGCGTCACCGCCGGCACCGACTCGGGCAGCCCGGCGCCCAGCGCCGCCTGCCGCGCGGGCGCCTGGCCCTGGCCCGCGGGCAGCACGCAGCCCATCAGCACCTCGTCGACGGCCTCGGCCCCGGCCCCGGCCCGGTCGAGCGCCGCGGCGATGGCCGCCGCCCCCAGCTCGGGCGCGCTGAGCGGCGAAAGCGCCCCCTGCATCCCCCCCATCGGCGTGCGGACGGCAGAGCGGACATAGACTTCGGTCATCGGAACTCTCCGGTTTTTCTGAACGGCGCTTACGGTTTGGCAAGGTTTGGCAGGTAAGGATCAAGGCACGGATTCGGCACGGGGGGCAAGTATGGGTTTCACGATCGAGGATTTGGCCGACGGCGTGCTGGTCCGGGTGCTCGACGCCCGGCTCGACGCCGCGCAGGCGATCCGGTTCAAGGACCGGCTGCGCGAGGTCGTGGCGCGCGACGGGCCGCGGATCGTGCTGGACCTGAGCCGTGTCGAATTCATGGACAGCTCGGGGCTCGGCGCGATCCTGGCGATCCGGCGCGGCCTGCCCGAGACCCACCGGCTCGAGGTGGCGGCGCTGGGGCCGAACGTGGACCGGGTGTTCCAGCTCACGCGGATGGACACGGTGTTCACCATCCACAAGGCGGCCCCGCCCGCGACCCCGCGCCCGGCCCCCTCGCGGCCCGCGCCGGCCGAGGCAGGCGCCGCCGCGGCAGCGCAAGGGGGTGCGGCATGAGCCGGCAGCGGACGCCCCAGGGCGCCCCGGCCGCCGGCAACCCCGGCGCGCCGATGTTCCACCGGGTGATGGAGGCGACGCTCGCCAATGTCCGCGAGGCGCTGATCGACCTGCGGCGGCGGTTCGACGGCCGCACCGACCCCGACGCGCTGTCGCGGCTTGAGCTGGTGCTGGCCGAGGTGCTGAACAACATCACCCTCCACGGCCCCGAGGGGTCGGGCGGCCACGGTCCGAAGGATGTGGCCAGCGCCGACGGTCCGGGCGCGACCGAGCTGCCATGGGGCGCCAAGCTACGCCGGGCGGCCCACGGTGCCGCGCCGGCTGGCGAGGGGCGCGGCGAGACGGGTTCGATCCACGTGATGGGCGAGACGGGCAGGGATGGGGCGGAGGTCGTCAGAGCCGGTCGTCTTGAAACGCCGGAGACGGCTTCGGGCGTGACGCAAGCGACGGCAACGGAGCAGGGTGATCCGGGGACGAACGTGGCCGGACAGGACGGGAGCACACACGCCTCAAACGCATCGGGCACCGCCGACGCAGGATTAACCGAGCGCGAGGCCAGAGACGCAACCGCCGCCCAACCGGTGCTCGTCCACCTGACGGTCACCCAGCACACGGGCGGCCTCGCCTGCGCGGTGATCGACGACGGGCCGCCGCTGCCCGACTCGTGCCTCGTCTTCCCCGAGGCGCGCCCGGCGCCCGAGTTGTCGGCGTTGCGCGCGGGCGGCTTCGGCTGGTTCATCATCCGCGACCTGACGCGCTCGCTGTTCTATTTCCGCGAGGAATCCCGCAACGTGCTCTGCTTCAACATCCCCCGCCGCGGCGCCCGTCGCGCGCGCGACCGAGAGCCCCCGCGCGCCACCCGCCCCCCCGGCCCCCCCGCCGCCGGCGCGGCGTGACGGGCGGGCCGGTACGCGGGCGGGAGATGGTCGCCTCGGCGCGTGGGGATGGCCGAACGGTGTGAGCCGCCTCGTTGTGCGGGGATGCTTACGCGGGGCGAGGTCGCGGGCGAGGCAACGTGCCGCGGGTCGCCTCGTTGCGCGGGGATGGTCACGTGGCGCGGACCACCTCGTCGCGTGGGGATAACCATGCGGCACAGATCGCCTCGTTGTCCCGGGTCAGAACGGCCTGCGGGCTTGGCCACGCGGCGCGGGCCGTCCCTTCACGCACAACTCCTCTTGTCGAACGGGGAAACCACCTGACGACCCCGTTTCGCGGGAGAGGGAGCCGCTCACGGGAAGCTCTGGGCGCCGCACAGGCCCACCCTGGCGAGGCGCAGGCGCAGAGCCATGCCCCGCAGATCAAACCAATCAGGCCCAATAACCGGCGCCAACCGATCACTCGCCTCACCTAGGCGTCTCTTGGCGGCTGGGCCAGCGTCCGCAGGTTATTCGTCAGTCGCCGCAACCCACCCAAGCCGGCCGCCGGCACCTGGGGTTGGATCACCGGGCGGCTAACCCAGCGCCCGTAGCTGCGCCGTCAGTAGCAGCGCCCCACGTCAGCCGGCCGCCGAAGCGTAGGGTGCGCCCACAACCAGGCGCACCACCCCCACCCCGAGCACCGTCCCGGACGCGCCAGCCTCACCCCCCCTCGGGATGAAAATGATCGTGGATGCTCTTCGCCATCGTGGCCGAGATCCCCGGCGCCGCCATCAGGTCGGCGAGCCCCGCCCGGGCGACCGCCTTTGCGCTGCCGAAATGGGCCAGCAGGGCCCGCTTGCGGGCCGCGCCCACGCCGGCGATCTCGTCCAGCGGATTGGCCAGCGCCTGCTTGGTCCGCCGCGCCCGGTGGGTGCCGATCGCCCAGCGGTGGGCCTCGTCGCGCAGGCGCTGGACGAAATACAGCACAGGGTCGTTCATCGCCAAGGCGAAGGGGCGGCGGCCGGGGCGGTGGAACTCCTCCTTGCCGTGGTCGCGGTCCTGGCCCTTGGCGACGCCCACCAGCGGGATGTCCTCGACCCCCATCTCGGCCAGGATCCCCGCCACCGCCGAGACCTGCCCCGCGCCCCCGTCGATGAGCAGCAGGTCCGGCCACGCCTCGGTCTGCCGGTCCGGGTCGTCCTTGAGCAGCCGCGCAAAGCGCCGGGTCAGCATCTCGCGCATCATCCCGAAGTCGTCGCCGGGGGTGATCTCGGTGCCCTTGATGTTGAACTTGCGGTACTGGTTCTTTACCCAGCCGTCGGGCCCGCTGACCACCATCCCGCCGACCGCTGCCGTGCCCTGGATATGGCTGTTGTCGTAGATCTCGATCCGCCGCGGCGGGGCGGGCAGGTCGAACGCCTCGGCCAGCCCCTCGAGCAGCCGCCGCTGGGTCGCGCTCTCGGCCAGCCGGCGGGCGAGGCTTTCGCGGGCGTTGCGCAGCGCGTTCTCGACCAGCTCGGCCTTTTCGCCGCGCTGCGGAACGCCCATCGCTACCCGCCGCCCGGCCCGCTCGGACAGCAGCGCGGCCAGCAGGTCCATGTCCTCGACCGGGTGGCTCAAGAGCACCAGCCGCGGCGGCACCTTGTCGTCGTAGAACTGGGCGACGAAGGCCTGCATGATCTCGGCCGGCGATTCCGACCCGCCGGTGCGGGGGTAGAAGTCGCGGTTCCCCCAGCTCTGGTTGCCGCGGATGAAGAAGACCTGCACGCAGGCCTGCCCGCCGTCGAGGTAAAGCGCGATCACGTCGGCCTCGGCCACCCGCTTGGGGTTGATGGCCTGCACCGACTGCACGGCGGTCAGCGCCTTGATCCGGTCGCGCAGCGCGGCGGCGCGCTCATACTCCATGTCCGCCGCCGCCTGCGCCATCTCGCCGGCCAGCCGCGCCTGCACGGCGGTCGAGCGGCCCTGCAGGAAGCGCTCCGCATCGGCGACGAGGCCCACATATTCGACCTCGCCGATCCGCCCGACGCAGGGCGCGCTGCAGCGCTTGATCTGGTAGAGCAGGCAGGGACGGGTCCGGGCCGAGAACGTCGCATCCGTGCAGGACCTGAGCAGGAACACCCGCTGCAACTGGTTCAGCGTCCGGTTCACCGCCCCCGCGCTGGCGAAGGGGCCGTAGTAGTCGCCCTTTTCCGACCGCGCGCCGCGGTGCTTCTTGATCTGCGGAAAGGGGTGGTCCTTGGCGACGAGGATGTTCGGGAACGACTTGTCGTCGCGCAGCAGCACGTTGTAGCGCGGCTTGAGCTGCTTGATGAGGTTCTGCTCGAGCAGCAGCGCCTCGGTCTCGGTCCGCGTGGTCAGGAACATCATCGACGCGGTGTCGCGGATCATCCGGGCGATGCGTCCCGAGTGGCCGGACGGCCGGGCATAGTTCGACACCCGCGCCTTCAGGTTGCGCGCCTTGCCGACATAGAGCACCGCGCCCTGCGCATCGAGCATCCGGTAGACGCCGGGGCTCGAGTCGAGCCGGCGGCAGTAGTCCTGGATCAGCCGATGGCCGGTGAGCGCCGGACGCGCCGGGGCCTGATCGGTGGCGGGGGCTGCCGGGATCTCGGCCGGGCTGTCAGGGGCCGGGGACATCCAGCCGACCTCACCCGCGCCATCGCCCGGCGGAGACGTCGGATCGGCCTCGGCGGGCCCGGTTTCGGGGTCGTGGGCGGGCGGTCTGGCGGTCATGGCGGCGGCTCGAGTGATTCCCTGATCCCCCGGCAATCGGAGGGTAATTGCAACCCCGGAGTGTTCCACGGTTTCTGTGGATAACCCTGTGGAGCGGCTGCGGAGCGATGATGCCCCGGCCAGCGAATCCAAGGCGGCAAACGGTTTGACTAATATTTAGGCACGTTTGCAGGTCTTTGTTTTGGTTGATTATTTTATCAGGCTGCGACAAACCCCTGATTCCGCGACAAGATTCATGACGGCCCGGTGACGACCCCGTGAGGGGTGGACAAAACGTCGCGCTGCGACTCGGCGGCGGCCCTCATGGCACCGGCTCGCCGAGGATATCGGGCGTCTGCCAGCCCAGATGCTGGCCGCCGTCGACGCAGATCAGCTGCCCCGTGACCGCCCGCGCGTCGAGCAGATAGAGCAGCGCGGCGACGATGTCGTCGGCATCCGCCCCGCGCTCGAGGATGGTCGCGGCGCGCTGGCGGGCGAAGTGCGAGGCACTCTGCCGCGCGCCCTGCATCGTCGGCCCCGGACCGATGGCGTTGACCCGGATGCGCGGCGCGAGCGCCTGCGCCGCGGTCCGGGTCAGCGCCCAGAGCCCGGCCTTGGCCAGCGAATAGGTCATGAACTCGGGCGTGGGCTTAAGCACCCGCTGGTCCACCATGTTGACCACCAGCCCGTGCGCCTCGGGCTCGCCCGTCACCGGCGGCGGCTCGGGCAGCTGGGCGGCGAAGGCCTGGGTCAGCACGAAGGGCGCCCGCAGGTTCGAGCCAACGTGGCGGTCCCAGCTTTCGCGGGTGGCGCTTGCCAGCGTGTCGTATTCGAAGATCGAAGCGTTGTTGACCAGCACCCCGAGCGGGCCCAGTTCTGCCGTGACGCGAGGCACCAGCGCGGCGGTCGCCGCCTCGTCCAGCAGGTCGGCCTGAAACACCGCCGCCCGGACACCGAGGGCGCGGGCCTCGGCGGCGGTGGCCTCGGCCTCGGCGGCCGAGCGGTCGTAGTGGATCGCCACGTCGTGGCCGCGACCGGCCAGCGCCAGCGCCATCGCCCGGCCGAGCCGCCGGGCGCCGCCGGTGACCAGCGCCGCGCCCTCAACGGCCACGGGGCAACCCCAGCAGACGCGCCATCAGCCGGCGGAAGCCCGGCCCGAAGGCCAGCGCCATCGCCGCCATGATCAGCAGGAACAGGATCACCGCCTTGAGCATCGACTCATCCCCCCGGCGTCAGCCGCGCATAGGACGCGCGCGCGCCGGCGGCGTCGATGAAATCCTCGGCCGAGATGCCGAAGCGGCGCAGGAACGGCACCCGCTGGCTGTAGTTGCGGAACCGCACTCGGTCGCCGAACAGCCCGCGCATGGTGGGTTCGAGATGCCCGATCCCGTCGGCAAGCCCCAGCGCCACGGCCTCGGACCCGACCCAGACCTCGCCGTTGAAGAGGTCGCGGTCGGCGGCCAGCCGGTCGCCGCGGCGGGCGCGGACCTGGGCCTTGAAGCTCTCGTGGATCGGCTCGAGCAGCCGGTTCAGCCGCGCCACGTCCTCGGGCGTCTCGGGGCGGAACGGGTCGAGCCACGATTTCGAGCGCCCGGCGGTGTGGACGCGGCGCTCGATCCCGTGCCGCTGGATCAGGTCGGCGAAGCCGAACCCGGCCGAGATCACCCCGATCGAGCCCAGCACCGACGAGTCGTCCGCCCAGATCGTGTCGGCCGCGGTGGCGAGCCAGTAGCCGCCCGAGGCCGCGACATCCTCAACGAAGGCATGGACGGGGACATTCGTCTCTTCGGCCAGACGCCGGATGCGGGCGGCGATCAGCGCCGACTGCACCGGCGAGCCACCGGGCGAGTTGAGCGCGATGGCGACGGCGACCGGCTTGCCGCGCCGGAACGCGCGCTCGAGCAGCAGGGCGAGGCCGGCATCCGACAGCCCGGCCGCGCCGTGGCGCGCGGGAATGCCGATCGCGCCCTGCAGGCGGATCACCGAAACCACGGGACGGGACGGCCAGAGCCGCGAGAGAAGGGGGACGCGCATGGCTCGCAGATAGGCGCGGGCAGGCCGCGCGGCAACCCGCGCGCGCGCAGATCGCGGGCCGCCCCAAACGCAAACACGCCCCGCGAGGGGGCGTGTCCGCACATCGTGTCGGCCGTTGGCGAGGGTGCCGCCCGCTCAGCGCCCGTCGCCGGGCACGTCGTCGCGGTGCTTGATCGGCCACCAGATTCGCTTGTTGGTCAGGTACAGCAAGGCCGACAGCACGATCAGGAACAGCACCGAGACCAGACCCGCCTGCTTGCGCGCCATCATCTTCGGTTCGGCCGTCCACATCAGGAACGCCGAGATGTCCTTGGCGGCGCTGTGCAGGTCGGCGGGCGAGCCGTCCTCGAACGTCACCTGGTCGTCGGCCAGCGGCGGGGGCATCGAGATCCAGCCGCCCGGGAAGGCGTGGTTCTCGTAGAAGGTGGTGCCCGCCTGCTCTTTCGTCTCGCCGGTGTAGCCGGTCAGGATCGAGTAGATGTACTCGGGCCCGCCGATGCCGCGGACGAACTGGCTGATGCCGGTGCCGTAGGGGCCGTGGAAGCCCGCGCGCGCCTTGGCCATCAGCGACAGGTCCGGCCCCATCCCGTCGCCCGAGACGGTCGGGAAGAAGTCGGTGGGCAGGCGCGGACGCTCTTCGCCGGTCTCAGGATCCATGACGCTCATCGCGGCGGCATAGGCGCGGACCTGATCCTCGGGCAGGCCGGGGCCGCCCGCGTCATGCAGGGTGCGCAGCGGCACCTGCTTCATGCCGTGACAGCCGGCGCAGACCTCGGTGTAGACCTGCAGGCCGCGCTGAAGCTGGAACTGGTCGTACTTCCCGAACGGCCCCTCGAAGCTGAAGGCGACGTCGTGGATGACCTGGTGGGGCGCATGGGCCGCGGCGGCGTCCTCGGCCGGGGCGGCGTGGCCGTCGGCGGGGGCGGCAGCCTCGGTCGCGGCGCCGGTGTCGGTCGCGGCGGGCTCGACCTGCGCGGTCTCGCCCGACTGGATCGCGGCCGGCGCCTCTTCGGCGGGAACCACGGCCGTTTCGGTCGCGGGGGCCGCCGGCGCGTCCGCGGTGGGCGCGGGTGCCGCGGGTTCGGCCGGGGTGGCCGTGGCCGGGGCGGCGTCGCCCGTGACCGGCGGGGTGACCGGAACCGGCGCATCGACCTGCGCGGCCGTGGCGTCCGAGGGCAGGCCCTCGCCCGGCGCGGCCGGGGGCTCACCCGCGGTGGGGGTGGCGGTGGGGGTCGCCGGCGACATCTCGGTCGCGGCGGTGCCGGTCTCGGTGGTCGCCGCAGCCTCGGCCGGGTCGGCGGCCTTGGCGGGCACCTCGGCCGTCGCGCTGGTGGCGGCGTCGGCGGTGGCGCCCGGGCTGGCCGGGGTCACGCCGCCGGCCGGGACCGGCTCGGCGGTGGTCGGCGCGACCGGGGTGACGGGCGCCGAGGCGCCGCGTTCGACCACGACGCCGGGCGGGGTCGCCGCCGGGGCAGCCTCGGCCGCCGGGGCGGTGGTGGTCACGGCCGGCGGGGTTGCCGGCTCAACCGCTGCCGGCGCAGGCGCCGACGGGGTGGTGGTGACGGTCTGGGCGCCGTCGGTCACCGTGACCGTGGTGCCGGGGCCCGCGGGCGCCGGCGCCGCGGCGCCGGGCTCGGTCAGGGGGACCGTGATCGTGGTCGTCTGGGCGTGCGCCGCCATCCCGAAGGACAGGGCCGCGACCGCCGTGAGCGTAACGTTTCTCAGGGACATCTCGCGCCTTCTCCTTATTCGGCGGGGTGAGCGGCAGGCCCGTAGTGGGCGTCGAAGTCTTCCTCGATCGAGGCCGGCATCGGCTCGGGCCGCTCGACCACGCCGAGGATCGGCAGGATCACGAGGAAGTAGGCGAACCAGTAGGCCGCCCCGGCCAGCGCGATGTAGGGATAGATCCCCTCGGCCGGCTGCGCCCCCACCCAGGTCAGGATGACGAAGTCGATCGCCAGCAGCCAGAACCACCACTTGAACTGCGGCCGGTAGCGGCCCGAGCGGACCCGGCTGGTGTCGAGCCACGGCACCAGCGCCAGCACGATGATCGCGCCGAACATCGCCAGCACGCCGAAGAACTTGGCGTCGATGATCCCGAACGAGAGGAAGTTGACCGCCTGCACCACCCACACGTCGGCGGTGAAGGCGCGCAGGATCGCGTAGAACGGCAGGAAGTACCATTCCGGCACGATGTGCGCGGGCGTCGCCAGCGGGTTCGCCTCGATGTAGTTGTCGGGGTGGCCGAGGTAGTTCGGCATGAAGCCCACGACGGCGAAGAACACCACCAGGATCACGACCAGCGCCAGCAGGTCCTTGATCACGAAGTAGGGCCAGAACGGGACGGTGTCGCGGTCGGCCTCTTCACGCGAGGTGCGGCGCACCTCGACCCCGGTGGGGTTGTTGTTGCCGGTGGTGTGGAAGGCCCAGAAGTGGACGACGACCAGCGCCGCGATCACGAAGGGCAGCAGGTAGTGCAGCGAGAAGAAGCGGTTGAGCGTGGCGTTGTCCACCGCCGGCCCGCCGAGCAGCCATTCCTGGATCGACGGCCCGATGCCGGGGATGGCGCCGAAGAGGCCGGTGATCACCGTGGCGCCCCAGAACGACATCTGCCCCCAGGGCAGCACGTAGCCCATGAACGCCGTCGCCATCATGGCGAGGTAGATCAGCATCCCCACGATCCACGTCACCTCGCGCGGCGCCTTGTAGCTGCCGTAGTAGAGGTTGCGGAAGATGTGGATGTAGACGGCGAGGAAGAACAGCGAGGCGCCGTTCGCGTGCAGGTAGCGCAGCATGTGGCCGCCGTTCACGTCGCGCATGATGTGCTCGACCGAGCGGAAGGCGAGGCTGACGTGCGGGGTGTAGTGCATCGCCAGGACGATGCCGGTGACGATCTGCAGCACGAGGCAGAAGGTCAGCACGATCCCCCAGATCCACCACCAGTTGAGGTTCTTGGGGGTGGGGAGGGTGACGAAATCGACGATCAGGCCGACGACGGGCAGGCGGCGGTGCAGCCAGCGCTCGAACCCGGACTTGGGCTCGTAGTGATCGGAGGGAATACCGGCGGACATTGTCGCTCCTCAGCCCAGCTTGATGGTGGTGTCGTTCACGAAGGACGCGACGGGGATATGCAGGTTCTGGGGCGCCGGACCGCGGCGGATGCGGCCCGAGGCGTCATAATGCGACCCGTGGCAGGGGCAGAACCAGCCGCCGAAGTCGCCGGCCCCGTCCCCGATCGGCACGCAGCCGAGGTGGGTGCAGACGCCGATCATCACCAGCCACTTGCCTTCCTCGTCGAGGGCGCGGTTGGCGTCGGTGGCGGGCTCGCCCGGCTTGTTGGCGTTCTCGGCCAGGGGGTCGATCAGCGCGGCGCCGTCGTCGGCGCGGGCGCGCTCGATCTCGTCGGCGGTGCGGTGGCGGATGAAGACCGGCTTGCCCAGCCATTTCACGGTCAGCTGCGTGCCCTCGGCGACGGCGCTGATGTCCACCTGGATCGAGGACAGCGCCTGCACGTCGGCCGAGGGGTTCATCTGGTTGATCAGGGTCCAGCCGGCCGCGCCCGCCGCAACCACGCCAGCGCCGGCGGTCGCGTAATAGAGGAAGTCCCTCCGGGTGGCGCCGTGGTCTCCTGCGGGATGGTCTGCGTGGGACACGGTCATTCTCCAATTCGGGGCCGGGGCGGTGGGCCCTGCCTCAATCGACAGTCGGGCCGCCCACAGGCAGCCTTCGCAGCCGCGGTTCTAGCGATCAAGATTGTGTCAGTCCAGCGGCCTGCGGGCTGTTTGCTGACGCATTTGGCCGCAGGTGTGGGATTTGGGACGCTGTGTAACGCGCGCGCGGCCGGGCCGGCGTGGCGGGGTCAGGGCGGGGCGGTTGGGCCGCGGTTGGAGCGGGTTTCTGTTCTGTCCAGCGACGAATGGCATTGCCGCTCGGCCGATTCTACGCCGCACACGGAGGTTGGACCGGGGGTGCGGCTTCGGCCTCGGTTGCCCCGAGGGCGCCAGCTGCGCCGGCAGCTCTGCCATTCAAGGGGTGGTCAGGTGGGACTCGCGGGCCGCGCCGGTGCGGCCCCGCAGCGCGGTCCTCAGCATCACGGTCGCGGGTTCACGACGTGGGCATGGATGGAGGCGTCCGGCTCGATCTGCCGATGAAAGCGTTGGCGGCCACGAACGGCTGGCTGTTGGCCGCATGACTGGTGAGCATCGCCGTGTTAGGGCCGCGATGGTTGGGCTGCGCTCCTGCGCTCGCTTGTGCAGCGCAGCGCACCCGCTGGCCCGCACCCCACGCCGCGTAAGGAAAAAGGAGTTGGGCCGGCGCTGACTAGCGCCCGGCGGTAGCCCTTGCCACCGGCACACCTACCCCTACCCGGTCACAAACCCCCGCGGCCAACGCCGGCGCAATCACCCCCGCGGGTCCGCGTTCGGATCGACGGGCTCGGTCGCGGCCGGTCCCGCGTCGCTGCCGGGCGAGGGCGACGCGGCGGGGCCGGCCGCCCCCTCGCCGCTCTCCTCCGTCGCGGCCGCGCCCGGACCCGGCGCAGGCGCCTCCGGCTCGGCGCTCGAGTCCGGCGTCGCCTGCGTCGCCTCGTCCGTGGCCGCGCCCGCGGCGGGCACGCTGCCCTCGGGGGGCGTCAGCTTGTCGTCCTGCCAGGCGCCCTCGGCCACCCGACCCGAGGCGTAGCGCATCGTCCCCTGGCCCTGCCGCTTTCCGCCCACGAAATGCCCGGTGTAGACGTCGCCGTTGGTGTAGGTCGCGGTGCCCTCGCCGTCGATCTCGCCGTCCTTCCAGCCGCCCTCGTAGCGGAACCCGTCCTTGGTGATCAGCACGCCCTGCCCCTCGCGCTGGCCGTCGACGAAGCTGCCGGTGTAGGCGGTCCCGTCCACGTAGCTGGCCTGGCCCTCGCCGTGGCGTTTCCCGTCCTTCCAGGCGCCGTTGTAGAGATAGCCGTCCGGGTTGCTCATCCGGCCCTGGCCCTCGTTGCGCCCGGCGCGGAAGCCGCCCTCGTAGACCAGCCCGTTGGCGTAAAGCGCCTTGCCCTGCCCCTCGATCGCGCCGGCGACCCAGTCGCCCTCGTAGCTGGCCCCGTCGGGGTAGGTGATCTTGCCCTTGCCGTCCGGCTGGTCGGCCTTGAGCGTGCCCTCGTAGACCGAGCCGTCGGGGTACTGGATGCGGCCCTGCCCCTCCATCCGGCCGTCGACCCAGCCGCCCTGGTAGACATAGCCGTCGCGGCCGCTGAACACGCCCTCGCCGTGCCGCTTGTCGGCGCGGAAGCCGCCCTCGTAGAGGTCGCCGTCGGCGTATTCCGCCCGGCCCTGCCCCTCGCGGCGGTTGGCGACCATGGTGCCGTCGTAGATGTCGCCGTTGGCCTGCACCAGCCGGCCGCGGCCCGACATCTGCCCGGCCGCCCAGCCGCCTTCATAGACCAGCCCGTCGGGCATGGTGAGCTTGCCCTGCCCGGCGCGCAGGTCGCCCAGCATCCCGCCCTCGTAGACCGAGCCGTCGGGATAGGTGATCTTGCCCGTCCCCTCCTTGGCGCCGTCCACCCAGTCGCCGTCGTAGCGGTAGCCGGTGGACTGCACGAGCAGCCCCTTGCCGTGGTGCAGCGCCTTGCGGAACCCGCCCTCGTAGGTCGAGCCGTTGGCATAGACGGCCTTGCCCTGCCCGGTGATCTCGCCGTCCAGCCAGTCGCCCTCGTAGGTGCCGCCGTCGGCATAGGTGATCTTGCCGCGCCCGTTCGGCTTGCCCTTGGCAAAGGCGCCCTCGTAGACCGAGCCGTTGGAATAGACCGCGCGGCCCTGGCCCAGGATCTCGCCGTCCACCCAGTCGCCCTCGTAGCGGTAGCCGGAGGGCAGCGTGTAGCTGCCGCGCCCGTGCTGGCGGCCGTTGCGGAAGGTGCCCTCGTACACGCCGCCGTCATCGTAGGTCTTGGTGACGACCGCGGCGTCCTGCGCGGTGGCGGGGGCCGGGGCCTGGCCCAGCGACAGCCCGGCGGCCAGCGCCGCGGCGATCAGTGCAGGTTTCATCGCCCTTTGCCCTTGCTGCTCGCGGGTCTGGCGCCCGCCGTCCCTGCGGGATGTAACCGAAAGGGCGGCTGGACGCAAAGCCCGGGCGCGGTGCGGACGGCGCCGCCGGACGCCTCTGGCGGGGGTATTGGTGCCGGAAAAGATGCAGGGATGCGGGACGCGCCGGGCGGGCTTTCGCTCGGCCGACGCCCGACCTAGTCTCGCGCCGAGAATTGAGGGACCCGCCGATGACCGACCGTTTCCGCCTGACCATGGGCCAGCTCAACGCCACCGTGGGCGACCTGGCGGGCAACGCCGCCAAGGCGCGCGCGGCCTTTGCCGCCGCGCGCGCGGCGGGCGCCGACATGGTGGCGCTGCCCGAGATGTTCATCACCGGCTACCAGACCCAGGACCTGGTGCTGAAGCCCGCCTTCCTGCGCGACGCCATGGCGGCGGTCGAGCGCCTCGCCGCCGACTGCGCCGACGGCCCGGCCCTCGGCATCGGCGGCCCGTGGGTCGAGGGCGAGAAGCTCTACAACTGCTACCTGATCCTGCAGGGCGGCCGGATCACCGCGCGGATCACCAAGCACGAGCTGCCGCACAAGCAGCTCTTCGACGAGCTGCGGCTCTTCGATCCCGGGCCGATCAGCGGGCCCTATGTGGTGAACGGGGTCCGCATCGGCTCGCCCATCTGCGAGGATGCGTGGTGGCAGCCGGTGACCGAGACGCTGGCCGAGACCGGGGCCGAGATCCTGATCGTGCCGAACGGCAGCCCCTATCACCGCGACAAGCTGGACCTGCGGATGGGCCACATGGTGGCGCGGGTGCACGAAAGCGGGCTGCCGCTCGCCTATGTCAACATGGTCGGCGGCCAAGACGATCAGGTCTATGACGGCGCGTCCTTCGTGCTGAACCCCGGCGGGCACAAGGTCGTGCAGATGGCCCCCTTCGACGAGGGGCTGGTCCATGTCGATTTCACCCGCACCGCCGAAGGCTGGCGGGCCGAACGGGGCGAGATGATCCCGCAGCCCGATGCGTGGGAACAGGACTACCGCGCGATCTGCGTGGGCCTCGGGGATTACCTGCGGAAGTCGGGCTTCTCCAAGGTGCTGCTGGGCTTGTCGGGCGGGATCGATTCGGCGCTGGTCGCCACCATCGCCGCCGACACGCTGGGGCCCGAGAACGTGCGCGGGGTGCGGATGCCCTCGGAATACTCGAGCCAGCATTCGCTGGACGATGCCGAGGATCTGGCCCGCCGGCTCGGCATCCGCATAGACACGATCCCCATCGACGGGCCGCGCGCCGCCGTCTCGGACGCGCTCGCCGGGGTGATGGCCGGCACCCGCCCCGACGTGACCGAGGAGAACGTCCAGTCCCGGCTGCGCGGGCTGCTGCTCATGGCGATCTCGAACAAGTTCGGCGAGCTTCTGCTGACCACCGGCAACAAGTCCGAGGTCGCGGTCGGCTATGCCACCATCTACGGCGACATGGCGGGGGGCTATAACCCCTTGAAAGACCTCTACAAGACCCGCGTGTTCGAGACCTGCCGCTGGCGCAACGCCAACCACCGCCCGTGGATGGCGGCGCCTGCGGGCGAGGTCATCCCGCCCGGCGTCATCACCAAGCCGCCCTCGGCCGAGCTGCGCCCCGACCAGAAGGACGAGGATTCGCTGCCCCCCTATCCGGTGCTCGATTCGATCCTGACCGGGCTGATCGAGCGCGACCGTTCGGTGGCCGACCTCGTGGCCGAGGGCCACGACCGCGACACGGTGAAGAAGGTCGAGCGGCTGATCTACATCAGCGAGTGGAAACGCTATCAGGCCGCGCCCGGGCCGCGCGTCTCGCCGCGCGCCTTCTGGCTCGACCGGCGCTATCCGCTGGTCAACCGCTGGCGCGACGAGAGCTAGCGCGCCGCGTCGAAGATCATCCGGCGGGCGGGGCCTGCAAGCTCCAGCCCGCCCTTGACCGGATCGGCGCGGGTGACCTGCGCCAGCGCGGCCAAGAACGCCGCCTCGCCCCCCTCGATCAGGCAGGCGCGGCGGGTGGTGGCGATGGGGGCGAGATCGACCGCAGGCCAGTCGGCGCGGTTGGTGGTGTGATAGAGGTTGCAGGGCCCCTGCCCCGAGACCGCCTGCCCGGCGATGGTCAGATCGGCGGTGCCCTGGATCGGCACCCCCACGATTTCCCTCAGCGTATAGGTGCCGTCGAACCCGGTGCCCGCCCCGCCGCCTCCCGCGACCCCGCCACCCGCACAGGCGGCGAGCACGGCGAGAGCCAGGGGCGCCAGCACGACCGGGTGGGAGACGAGTTGTTGGGTGAGACGCATGGGGCAGGCTCCGCTGACTGCCGCCACGGTGCCCCGGCCGGGCCGCGCTGTCACGACGCAACTGCGTGATTTCGCGTGATGAAAGACCCCCGCGGCGGGGCCACGGGGGTCTTTCTGATCCTTCGGCTTTCGCTGTCGCCGGACCGGCGTGTCCCCGAATGGTCGGGAGACCTCGCGGCCCGCCGGACGCGCCCTTACAGCGCGCCTTCGCGCTGGGCCTTTTTACGGGCCAGCTTGCGGGCACGGCGCACGGCCTCGGCCTTTTCACGGGCCTTCTTGACCGACGGCTTCTCGAAATGCTGCTTCAGCTTCATTTCGCGGAAGACCCCTTCGCGCTGAAGTTTCTTCTTCAGGGCACGAAGCGCCTGTTCGACGTTGTTGTCGCGAACGCTCACCTGCATGTGGTTGTCACCACCTTCCTAGGTTAGAGTTGATCGAATTGCAGGACCGGGGCGCCTTAGCGCAGCCGGTCGCCCTTGTCCACCCTGAGGAGCCTTGCCCATGCAAGACGACCGCGACCGGCTGCTCGACGCGGCGCTGACCCATGTCCCGTTCGAGGGGATGAACGACCGCGCGCTGATCGCCGGCGCCCGCGACATCGGCATGGCGCCGGAACTCGCCCGCGTGCATTTCCCCGGCGGCGGGGCGGCGCTGGCCGCGGCCTATCACCGCCGCGCGGACGCGGCACTGGCCGCAGCGCTGGCCGCGCACCCGCCGCAGGGGCGCATCCGCGACCGGATCACGGCGGCGATGCGCCAGCGCCTCGAGCTTGCCGACCCCGAGCTGGTGCGCGCCGGGGCCGCGGTCCTGTCGCTGCCGCCGAACGCGCCGCTCGGCGCCCGGCTGGTGTGGGAGACGGCGGACACGATCTGGACCGGGCTCGGCGATCCGTCCGAGGACGTGAACTGGTGGACCAAGCGCGCCACGCTCGCCTCGGTCTGGGGGGCGGTGGTGCTCTACTGGCTGGGCGACAGCTCCGAGGGAAACCTCGACACCGCAGCCTTCATCGACCGCCGCATCGACGGGGTGATGCGGTTCGAGAAGCTCAAGGCCGGGGTCCGCAAGCTGCCGGGGGTGGGGGCGATGACCGACCTCGCCACCGGCTGGATCAGGAAACCCGCACCGCAACCCGCGCCCGGCTACCGCCCCGAGAGCCCGCGGGGTGACGCATGAGCCTCCCGCACGAGATGGACGTGGTGGCCATCGCCCAGCCGGGCGGGCCGGGGGTGCTGGACCTGCGCCGCCGGCCGGTGCCGGCGCCGGGGCAGGGCCAGATCCTGATCCGCGTGGCCTATGCCGGGGTGAACCGGCCCGACGTGCTGCAGCGCATGGGCGCCTATGCCCCGCCGCCCGGCGCCTCGGACCTGCCGGGGCTCGAATGTTCGGGCCATGTCGCGGCGATCGGTCCCGGCGTGACCCGCTGGGCGGTGGGGGACGCCGTCTGCGCGCTGCTGCCGGGGGGCGGCTACGCCGAATACGCGCTGACCGCCGCCGACCACGCCCTGCCGGTGCCCGAGGGGCTGGGCCTGGCCGAGGCCGCCTGCCTGC
This sequence comes from Paracoccus panacisoli, assembly GCF_042435015.1. Taxonomy (NCBI): domain Bacteria; kingdom Pseudomonadati; phylum Pseudomonadota; class Alphaproteobacteria; order Rhodobacterales; family Paracoccaceae; genus Paracoccus; species Paracoccus panacisoli. The sequence goes on from NZ_JBHMQU010000047.1 coordinate 75,573, forward strand.
CCGAGACCTGCTTCACCGTCTGGTCCAACGTCGTCATGCGCGGCGGGCTGCGGGCGGGCGAGCGGTTCCTCGTCCACGGCGGCTCATCGGGGATCGGCACCACCGCGATCCAGATCGCCCGCGCGCTAGGCGCCCGCGTCTGGGCCACCGCCGGATCGGCCGAGAAATGCGCCGCCTGCGCAGCGCTCGGCGCCACGGCCATCAACTACCGCGAGGCGGATTTCGTCCAGGTCCTCGCGGCCGAGGGCGGCGCCGACCTGATCCTCGACATGGTGGGCGGCGACTACATCGCCCGCGACCTCAAGGCGCTGGCCGACGACGGGCGGCTGGTGTTCATCGCCTTCCTCGGCGGCCCCAAGGCCGAGATCAACTTCGCCCCGCTGATGACCCGGCGGCTGACCATCACCGGCTCGACGCTCAGGCCCCAGTCCGACCTCGCCAAGGCGGGGATCGCGGCCGAGCTGGCCAGCCACGTCTGGCCGATGGTTGCCGCAGGGCAACTCCGCCCGGTGATGGACCGCGAGTTCCCGCTCGCCGATGCCGAGGCCGCCCACCGCCGGATGGAGGGCGGCGACCACATCGGCAAGATCGTGCTCAAGGTGGCCGGATAAGCCTGCGGCACGGCGGCCGTCCTCAGGCGCTGCCGTGCCCCCCTCGGGCTGGACTTAAATATCCCCGCCGGAGGCTCCCGCCCGCTCAGCCGGGCGCCTCCATCAGCATCGGGGCGCGGCAGTCGCGCCGCGAATCGGGGGCGCAGGCGCGGGGTTGAAGGTCGCGGGTCAGGCAGATGCGGACCTCGCCCACCCGCCCGCCGTCGCAGGTCACGGTGATCCCGTCGCGCCCCATCGCGGGGTTCACGGCGATGAACGCATCCTCGACCACCGGCGCGGGCAGGCGCACGTCGCGGGGCAGCATCCGGAACACCGGCGGGATCGCCACCGCCGCCGCCGCATCCCGCACCGCCTGATAATAGCCCTGCGCCGACAGGCCCGAGCAGCGCCCGTGCTTCTGCCACTGGTACCAGGCGAGCCCGCCCGACCCCATCACATCCGCCATCGCCTGGCTTTCGCGGCGCGAGGGGTCGCGCTCGGGCGTGGCGCAGTTGGCGGGCCAGCCGCGCTCGTATTGCGGCCAGAGCCCGTGGACGACGAAGCCGGTCCGGCGGCGCGGGTCGCATTGCGGCTCGTTCCGGCCCTGGCCTTCGGTCGCGCACCACGAGGGCGACCAGCTGAGCGCAAGGACATAATAGTCGAACTGCCCTGCCACATCGCCCGCGTGCGCGGCGGGCGCGGTCAGAAAGGGCGCGGTCAGGGCGGCAACAGCGGCAAAGGCTGCTGCGGCGAGGGGGAAACGGGCATTCATCCCGTCAGCCTAGGCGGGGCGGGGGCGTTGAAAAAGGGGGTTCAATCCGCCGCCGCGAAATCCTATATGGGACGGCAATTCCCCCGAGATTGAGGAATGGCCGCGACCCCGGCACCCGGGCGGGCCGCCCCGGTTTCCCGGTCGATGGTTATTGCGAAGGAGCAACCGATGAACAAGCCGCTGATGGCCAAGGCCACCGCCGTCTGGCTGGTCGACAACACCACCCTCAGCTTCAAGCAGATCGCGGATTTCTGCGGGATGCACGAGCTCGAGGTCCAGGGCATCGCCGACGGCGACGTGGCGGCGGGCGTCAAGGGCTTCGACCCGGTCGCCTCGAACCAGCTTGACGAGGGCGAGATCGAGAAGGGCCAGAAGGACCCGGCCTACAAGCTCAAGCTCAAGCACAACCCCGCCGCCGAAGGCGAGGAAAAGCGCCGCGGCCCGCGCTACACGCCGCTCTCGAAGCGTCAGGACCGCCCGGCCGCGATCCTGTGGCTGGTCAAGTTCCACCCGGAACTGACCGACGCGCAGATCAGCCGCCTCGTCGGCACCACCAAGCCGACCATCGCCGCGATCCGCGACCGCAGCCACTGGAACATCCAGAACATCCAGCCGATCGACCCGGTCGCGCTCGGCCTCTGCCGGCAGTCGGAACTCGACGCGGCGGTGCAGAAGGCCGCGAAGTCCAAGCCCGAGGTCATGTCCGACGACGAGCGGCGCAAGCTCGTCTCGACCGAATCGAGCCTCGGGATGACCGAAGAGCCGCGCCTGCCCTCGTCCATCGCCGGGCTCGAGAACTTCACCCTCACCCGCGACGACAAGCCCGAGCCGTCGGTCGATGCCGACAGCTTCTTCAACCTGCCCGAGGGTGACGACGCGGGCGAGGACGACGAGGACGAGGACACCCGCCGCTGAGGTCGCGGCCGCGCGGGGCTCACCCCTCCGGCGGCAGCTCGGCCACCAGCGCATAGACGAGGTCCAGCGCCTCGCGCGGCGAGAGCGCGTCGGGGCTGACTTCGCGTAGCCGCGCCTCGACCGCCGAGGGCGCCGCCCGCACCGGCGCGGCGACCGGCGGCGGGGCCGCGGCGAACAGCGGCAGGTCGTCGATCAGCGCGGCGGGCCGTCCCTTCCCCTCACGCGCGCCTGATTCGAGCGCCGCGAGGATCGCCCGCGCCCGCTCCACCACCGAGGCGGGCAGCCCCGCCAGCCGCGCCACCTGCACCCCGTAGCTGCGGTCGGCGGCCCCGCGCACGACCTCGTGCAGGAACACCACCTCGCCGTCCCACTCGCGCACCGCCACGGTAGCGTTCTCGACGCCGGGCAGCCGCGCCGCCGCCTGCGTCAGCTCGTGGTAGTGGGTGGCGAACAGCGCCCGGCAGCGGTTCTGGGCGTGCAGATGCTCGAGCACCGCCCAGGCGATCGAGAGCCCGTCCCACGTCGCCGTGCCGCGGCCGATCTCGTCCAGGATCACCAGCGCGCCGGCGTCGGCCTGATTGAGGATCGCCGCCGTCTCGACCATCTCGACCATGAAGGTCGAGCGTCCGCGCGCGAGGTCATCCGCCGCCCCCACGCGGCTAAAAAGCTGCGTCACCAGCCCGATCCGCGCCCGCGCCGCGGGGACGAAGGCGCCCGCCTGCGCCAGCACCGCGATCAGCGCGTTCTGCCGCAGGAAGGTCGATTTCCCCGCCATGTTCGGCCCGGTCAGCAGCCAGATCGCCGGGGTCTCGCCCGCGGTCAGCGCGCAGTCGTTGGCCACGAAGGGCTCGCCCTTGCGGCGGAGCGCGCGTTCGACCACCGGATGCCGCCCCGCCTCGACCTCGAAGGCGCGGCTGTCCTCGACCACCGGCCGGGTCCAGCCCTCGCCCGTCGCCAGATCGGCCCAGGCGGCGGTCACGTCGATCTCGGCCAGCGCCCGCGCCGTCACCCCGATCCGCCCCGCCTCGCCCAGCACCGCGCCGACCAGCCGGGCGAAGATGCCGCGCTCGATCTCGAGCGCCCGGTCGCGGGCGTTGAGGATGCGGGTTTCCAACTCGGACAGTTCGACCGTGGTGAACCGGATCTGGTTCGCGGTGGTCTGGCGGTGAATGAAGCGGGCGTTGAGCGGCGGGGCCAGCATCCGCTCGGCATGGGTGGTGGTGGTCTCGATGAAATAGCCCAGCACGTTGTTGTGCTTGATCTTCAGGCTGGCGATGCCGGTGTCGGCGGCATAGTCGGCCTGCATCCGGCCGATCACACCGCGGCCCTCGTCGCGCAGGGCGCGCGTCTCGTCCAGATCGGCGTCGAACCCCGCCGCCACGAAGCCGCCGTCGCGGGCGAGCAGCGGCGGCTCGGCCACCAGCGCCGCGTCGAGCAGCGCCACCAGCGCCTCGTGTCCGCCCAGATCGCCCGCCGCGGCGTCGAGCGCGGGGTCCGCCGCGCCGGGGATGTCGGCGATCCGCGCCGCCGCCGCCAGCCCGGCCCGGATCGCGCCGAGATCGCGCGGCCCGCCGCGGTCCAGCGCCAGCCGCGAGAGCGCCCGGTCGAGGTCGGGCACCGAAGCCAGCGCCGCCCGCAACGCCTCGGCGCGGGCGGGATCGTCGGCCAGCGTCGCCACGGCCGCGTGGCGGCGCCGGATCTCGGCCAGATCGCGCGAGGGCGCGGACAGCCGCCGCTCGAGCAGCCGCGCACCGGCGGCCGTCACGGTCCGGTCCACCGCGGCCAGAAGCGAGCCCTCGCGCCCGCCCGACAGCGCCTGCGTCAGCTCGAGGTTGCGGCGGGTGGCGGCGTCGATGGCCATCGTCCCGGCGCCGCTTTCGCGCACCGGCGGGGCCAGCCGCGGCATCCGCCCGCGCTGCGTGAGGTCAAGGTAATCCGCGATCGCCCCCAGCGCCGCCAGCTCGGCCCGGGTGAACTGGCCGAAGCCGTCCAGCGTCTCGACCCCGTACAGCGCCGTCAGCCGCCGCACGGCGGCGGTCGAATCGAAGCTGCCGGGGGAAAGCTCGGTCAGCGCCGCCCCGGCCTCGCGGGCGATCTCGTCCAGCCCCGAGCCCTCGACCGCCAGCAGCTCGCGCGGGGCATGGCGGGCAAGCTCCGGCCCCAGCCGCGCGGGCGCGCAGGGCGCCACCCGCAGCGCGCCGGTCGAGATGTCGGCCCAGGCCAGCGCCGCCTCGTCGCGGACCACGGCAAAGGCGGCGAGGAAGTTGTGCCGCCGCGCCTCGAGCAGGGAATCCTCGGTCAGCGTGCCGGGCGTGACCAGCCGCACCACGTCGCGCGCCACCACCGACTTCGAGCCGCGCTTCTTCGCCTCGGCCGGGTCCTCCATCTGCTCGGCGATGGCGACGCGGAAGCCCTTGCGGATCAGCGTCAGCAGATAGCTTTCGGCGGCGTGGACCGGCACCCCGCACATCGGGATGGGCTTGCCCTCATGCGTGCCCCGCGCGGTCAGCGCGATGTCCAGCGCCGCCGCCGCCGCCACCGCGTCGTCGAAGAACATCTCGTAGAAATCGCCCATGCGATAGAACAAGAGCGCGCCCGGATGCTGGGCGCGGATCGCCAGATACTGCGCCATCATCGGGGTCGGCTGGTCGGTCATCGCAGGGTCCGGGGCGGCTGGGAGGGGCTTTCACCGCTTCTAGTGCCGCGCCGGGGCAAGGGAAACCGAGTGGCGTCGTTCCGGCCCAAATACCCGGCAGCACCCGCCCGCCGCGCGGCGCTGTAGACAGAGGCGCCCCGCCCTGCCACCACTCACCCACCATCCGCGAAGTGAGGAGGCTTCCCGATGACCCCGACGAAACTCGCCCTGACGCTGGCGGCCGTGCTCGCCGCCGGCCCCGCCCTCGCCGTCTGCCCGCCGCCCCCCGTGGTCGCGGACGCGGCGCACGGCTGGCTGAACGGCCAGCGGGTGGGCGACCTGCATCTGAACAGCATGGCCGACGCCGCCTGCGCCTATGCCACCTACCGCGCCACGCTGGCGGGCGCGATGGGCAAGCCGGTCGGCTGGAAGGTCGGCTTCACCTCGAAACCCGCGCAAGAGAAGTTCGGCGTCACCGCCCCGGTCGCGGGCCAGCTGTTCGCCGACATGATCAAGACGGACGGCGCCGCGGTCTCGATGAAGGGCTCGCGCGCGCCGTTCTTCGAGGCCGACCTGATCGTGACCGTCAAGGACGCCGCGATCAACAGCGCCAAGACGCGCGAGGAGGCCGCGGCCGCGCTGGACGAGGTGGTGCCGTTCATCGAGATCCCCGACATGGCGCTGACCAAGGGGCTCGCGCCCACCGGCCTGCTGATGGCGGCCTATGGGGTGATGCCGTGGCGCGGGGTCGAGGGGACGGGCGTCAAGATCGCCGATCTCGCGGACCCGGTCGCCGACCTCGCGGCGCTGACCGTCGACCTCAAGGAAGGCGGCAATACCGTGGCCCAGGGCAAGGGCGAGATGCTGCTCGGCCACCCGCTCGACGTGGTGCTGTGGCTGGTCGGCCAGGGGGTGACGCTGGCGCCCGGCGACGCGATCTCGCTCGGGTCGCTTTCGGCGCTGACGCCGGCGAAGCCGGGGCAGTCGCTCAGCGCCGATTACAGCGTCGGCGGCAAGACCATGCACGTCGCGGCGACGCTGACGGAGTGACGGTGGCGGACTGACGGCGGCGGACTAGAGCACCCGCTGCAGGAACGCCTGCGTGCGCGGATCGCGCGGCGCGGAAAAGATCAGCTCCGGCGGCCCTTCCTCGACGATGCGGCCGCCGTCCATGAACACCACCCGGTCGGCGATCTCGCGCGCGAACTGCATCTCGTGGGTGACGACCACCATCGTCTGCCCGCCCTCGGCCACGCGCCGCATCAGGGCCAGCACCTCGCCCACCCACTCGGGATCGAGCGCCGAGGTCGGCTCGTCCAAGAGCATCAGGTCGGCTTCCAGCGCCATGGCACGGGCGATGCCCACGCGCTGCTGCTGGCCGCCCGACAGCGCCGAGGGATAGGCGTCGCCGCGGTCGCCCAGGCCGATGTCGCGCAGGATCGCGTCGGCGCGCGCCTCGGCCTCGTCGCGCGGGACGCCACGGACCACGACCAGCCCCTCGGCGATGTTCTGGCGCGCGGTGCGGTTGGCAAACAGCGCATAGCTCTGGAACACGAACGAGGTGCGGCGGCGCAGGGCGAGGATCTCGGGACGGCGCGCGGTGGCCGCGTCGAGGGTCAGCCCGCCGACCGACACCTGCCCGGCGGTCGCGCGCTCGAGAAAGTTCCAGCAGCGCAAGAGCGTGGACTTGCCGGTGCCCGACGGCCCGATCACCGCCACGCATTCGCCGGGCGCCACGCTCAGCGTGATGCCATTGAGCACCGGGCCTGCGCCGAAATGCTTGACCAGCCCGGTGACGGCGGCGGCGGGCTGCGGCGCCCCGCTCATGCCCGGACCCCGCGGCCCAGCCGCACCTCGAGCGCCTTCTGCACCCGGCTCAGCGCCTCGACGATGACCCAATAGATCACCGCGACGGTCAGGAACGCCTCGAGATAGCGAAAGCTGCCCGCGGCCTCTTTCTGCGCCGCGCCCATCATCTCGGTCACGCCGAGAGTGAAGGCGAGCGAGGTCGATTTCAGGATGTCCACGAAATAGTTGATCAGCGTCGGGGCCGCGACCCGGGCCGCCTGCGGCAGGATGATCCGGCGCATGGTCTGCACCTCGGTCATGCCCACCGAGCGCGCGGCCTCCCACTGGTCGCGGGCGACGCCGAGGATCGCGCCGCGCAGGCTCTCGGCCATGTAGGCCGAGAAATGCAGCGTCAGGCCCAGCATCGCCGCGGTGATTCCGTCGATGCGGGTGAAGAACGCCACCGCCTGCGGCAGCCCATAGTAGAACAGGAACAGCTGCACGAGCAGCGGGGTGCCGCGGAAGAAGCTGATGAACACCCCCGCGAGCTGATGCGCCACGGGGACGCGCAGCACCCGGATCACCGCGAGGATCGACGACAGGACCAGCGCCCCCGCCATCGATCCCGCCGCCATCGCCACGGTCAGCGGCACATAGCCGAGGATGACCGGGAACAGCCCTGCCATGTAGCCGAGGTCGATCACCCGGTCCGGTCCGTCAGTTGGTCGCCGCCGGAGCGGTGCCCGCCGCCGGGGCCGGGGCCGGGTTGGCAGCGGGCGCGGCAGCCGGGGCGGCCTCGGCGGCGGGCGCCACCGCGTCGCCCTCGGCCGGGACCACGGCGTTGTCGGCGCCGGTCGCGGGGCGGGTGATGTCGGTGCCGAACCATTTTTCGCTGATTTCGGTCAGCGTCCCGTCCGCCGCCAGCGCCTCGAGCGCGCCGTCCACCTTGTCGCGCATCGCCCGCCCGGCCTCGTCGCTGCGGAACGGCAGGGCGTTGCGGATCTCGCTGAAGGGGGCGCCGGCGAGCTGCAGCGGCAGCCCGCTTTCGCGGATCAGCTGGACCGAGCTGACCCGGTCCATCACGAACGCATCGACCCGGCCCAGCGCGGTTTCCTGCGCGATGTTGCCCTCGTAGGTCTTGATTTGGATGTCGGCCGCGTCGGGCCGCTCGCGCATCAGCTGCTCGTAGTTCGAGCCGAGGTCGACCGCGACGGTCTTGCCCGAAAGACTCTCGACCCCGGTGACCGCGTCGTTGCCCTTGCGGGTCACGACCTGCGCGCCGTCATAGACATAGGGCCGGGTGAAGGTGAACCGCGCCTCGCGCTCGGGGGTGATGGTGATCTGGTTGGCGATCGTGTCGATCCGCCCCGAATCGAGCGCCCCGACCAGCCCCGAGAACCCCATCGTCACGAACTCGACCGTGTCGCCGGTGCGCGCGCCGACGGCGTTCAGCACGTCCACCTCGAACCCCTGAAGCTGGTTGTTGCGGGTGAAGGTGAAGGGGAAATACTGGCCCGACATCCCCACGCGGATCGTCTCGGCCGAGGCCGTGCCAGCCAGCAGCACCAGGATCGCCGTGGCCGCTTTCAGGGATTTGATCATGCTGTGGTCCTCTGTCTCGCGCGGCCGGCCGCGCAGTCTCTTGCGTTGCCTGTCTGTTACCGCAAACTGTCAGGCAGCGACAGGCCTTCCGCGCCGTCGGCGTTCGAGAGGACCGGATAGCATTTGCCGACGCCCCCGCCGCCGCAGTAAGCGGAAGCCAGCATCAGGGGGGACCACCATGACCGAAAGCCACGGCAGCACGCGCGCCCGCATCACGCCCGAGGAGGCGCTCGCCTATCACCTCGAGCCGCGGCCGGGAAAGTTCGACGTGGTGCCCTCGACGCCCATGGCGACCCAGCGCGACCTGTCGCTGGCCTATTCCCCCGGCGTCGCCGTCCCGGTCGAGGCGATCGCGGCGCGCCCCGAGACCGCCTATGACTACACCACCAAGGGCAACCTCGTGGCCGTCGTCTCGAACGGCACGGCGATCCTCGGCCTCGGCAACCTCGGCGCGCTCGCCTCGAAACCGGTGATGGAGGGCAAGGCGGTGCTCTTCAAGCGCTTCGCCGACGTGAACGCCATCGACATCGAACTGGACACCGAGGACCCCGACGAGATCATCCAGGCGGTGCGGCTGATGGGCCCCACCTTCGGCGGCATCAACCTCGAGGACATCAAGGCGCCCGAGTGCTTCATCATCGAAAGCCGCCTCAAGGAGCTGATGGACATCCCCGTCTTCCATGACGACCAGCACGGGACGGCGGTGATCTGTGCGGCGGGGCTGATCAACGCGCTGGAAATCTCGGGCAAGCGGATCGAGGACTGCAAGATCGTGCTCAACGGCGCGGGCGCGGCCGGGATCGCCTGCCTCGAGCTGATCAAGGCGATGGGCGCGCGGCCCGAGAACTGCATCATGGCCGACACCAAGGGCGTGGTCTACCAGGGCCGCACCGAGGGCATGAACCAGTGGAAATCCGCCCACGCCGCGGTGACCGAGGCGCGGACGCTGGCCGATGCGATGGTCGGCTGCGACGTGTTCCTGGGCGTCTCGGCCAAGGGGGCGGTGACGCCCGAGATGGTGCGCTCGATGGCCCCGAACCCGGTCATCTTCGCCATGGCCAACCCCGACCCCGAGATCACCCCCGAAGAGGCGCACGCCGTCCGCCAGGACGCCATCGTGGCCACCGGGCGGTCGGATTACCCCAACCAGGTCAACAACGTGCTGGGGTTCCCCTATCTCTTCCGCGGGGCGCTGGACATCCACGCCCGCGCGATCAACGACGAGATGAAGATCGCCTGCGCCGAGGCGCTGGCCCGGCTCGCGCGCGAGGACGTGCCCGACGAGGTGGCGATGGCCTATGGCCGCAAGCTGACCTTCGGGCGCGACTACATCATCCCGACGCCCTTCGACCCGCGGCTGATCCACGTCATCCCGCCCGCCGTCGCCAAGGCCGGGATGGACACCGGCGTCGCCCGCCGCCCGATCATCGACATGGAGGCCTATGAGCAGACGCTGCGCCAGCGCATGGACCCCACGGCGGCGATGGTGCAGTCGATCCACGCCCGCGCCCGGCGCAGCCAGTCGCGGATGATCTTCGCCGAGGGCGACGACCCGCGCGTCCTGCGCGCCGCCGTGGCCTGGCAGCGCGGCGGCTTCGGCCGGGCGCTGGTCGTCGGCCGCGACGGCGACGTGGCCGAGAAGCTGACCGCCGCCGGCCTCGCCGACGCGGTGGCCGAGATCGAGGTGGTGAGCGCTGCCAAGACCCCGCATCTGCGCGCCTATCACGAGACGCTCTATGCCCGCCTGCAGCGCAAGGGGGTGGACCGCGAGGACGCCTTCAAGCTCGCCAACCGCGACCGCCACATCTTCGCCGCGCTGATGCTGGCGCACGGGCACGGCGACGGGCTGGTGACCGGGGCCACGCGCAAGAACGCCCATGTTCTGGCGCAGATCGGCCATGTCTTCGACGTCCGCCCGCAGGACGGGGCGGTGGGCATCACCGCGGTGCTGCACAAGGGCCGGATCGTGCTGATCGGGGACACGCTGGTCCACGAATGGCCCGAGGCCGAGGACCTCGCCCTGATCGCTACCCGCGGCGCCCAGGTCGCCCGCGGCCTGGGGATGGAGCCGCGGGTCGCGTTCCTCTCGTTCTCGAACTTCGGCTATCCGCTGTCGGAACGCGCCATCAAGATGGCCGAGGCGCCCAAGGTGCTCGACCGCATGGGCGTGGACTTCGAGTATGAGGGCGAGATGACGGTGGACGTCGCGCTCAACCCCGAGCAGGCGGCGAAATACCCGTTCTCGCGGCTGACCGGCCCGGCCAACGTGCTGGTGGTGCCGGCGCGGCACTCGGCGTCGATCTCGGTCAAGCTCTTGCAGGAAATGGCGGGCGCGATGGTGATCGGGCCGATCCTGACCGGCGTGCCGAAGCCGATCCAGATCCTGTCCACCAGCTCGACGGTCAACGACATCCTGCACATGGCGGCCATCGCCGCAGGCGGGCTGTCGGTGCGCTGAGCCTCAGGCGAGCAAAGGCCAGGGACCTAGCGCAGCCACGGCTTCGCCGGGTCCTCGGCCGCCAGCTCGCGCAGCGCCTCGATGTCGTCGATATGGGCGACGGCGGCCTCGATCCGCACGCCGTGCTGGCGCAGCCGGGCAAAGGCGCGCGACAGGCTTTCGGGCTTCATCCCCAGGCGCCCGGCGATCAGCGTCTTGTTGTAGGGCAGCGCCACGGTGCAGGCCCCGTCGCCCGCGGCGAGGTCCAGCAGGAACTCGGCCACCCGCTGCACGCCCGAGCGCGCCTTCAGGTGCTCGACCTGCTCGACGAGCTGCTGCAGGTGGACATAGGTCGCCGCCAGCATCGAGGTCGCCAGCGTCGCATCGCTCTCGAGCAGGTGGCGCAGCCGTACCCCGTCCAGCCGCAAGAGCCGCACCGGGGTGATCGCCTCGGCCGAGACCGGGTAGATGCCGCCCTTGAGCGCCACCGCCTCGCCGAAGCTGCGGCCGCGGGTCATCACGCTCACCACCGCCTCGGCCCCCGAGGGCGCCACGCGGTAGAGCTTCACCCAGCCCTCGAGCAGGATGAACACCGCCGCTGCCGGATCGTCCTGCAGGAACAGCGTCTGCCCCGTCTCGGCGGCCAGCACCACCGCGCCGTCCAGAAGCTTGTCCTGCACCGGCGGACCGAGCCGGGCGAGCAGGGGGGACTGGCGGGCGGTCTGCTGGTCGGCGGGGGTCATGCAATGCTCCTGACGCAGGCGCGACGTGCGGGCCAGTGCATCTGCTACGCAAGCCCGGCCGGGGTTGCAACCGCCCGGGCGGGCGGTGCGGCGGCGGCAGGTCGGGCGGTTGTCGGGCGTGGTATACCAGCCCTTGCGCCCGGTCGCCGGTTTGGCCAATCTGGCCGCGACCCGCCGTTTCCCCCGAGAGGCCCGTGCCATGACCGCCCCGACCCCGACCCTGCCCCGGCCGCTGAACCTCATCGCGGGCGAATGGGTTCCGGCGCGGTCGGGGGCGCGCATGGCGGTCGTCTCACCCCGCGACGGGCAGGGCTTCGCCGAGATCGCGGACTCGGACGCGGCCGACATCGACGCCGCCGTGGCCGCGGCCCGCGCGGCGCTCGACACCGGCGAATGGGGCCGCCTCAGCGCGGCCGAGCGGGGCCGGCTGCTCATGCGATACGCCGCCGCGATCCTGGCCGACGCCGACGCGCTCGCCGCGATCGAGACGCGCGACAACGGCAAGCCGCTGGCGCAGGCGCGCGCCGACATGGTGCTGACGGCGCGGTATTTCGAATATTACGGCGGCGCCGCCGACAAGGTGCACGGCGAGGTGATCCCGTTCCAGCCCGGCACCTCGGTCGCCGTCACCCGCGGCCCGCATGGCGTCACCGGCCATATCGTGCCCTGGAACTACCCCGCGCAGATCTATGGCCGCTCGGTCGGGGCGGCGCTGGCGATGGGCAACGCCTGCGTCCTGAAACCGGCCGAGGATGCCTGCCTCTCGATCCTGCGGCTGACCGAGATCGCGCAGGGCATCCTGCCCCCCGGCGCGCTCAACGTCGTCACCGGGCGCGGCGAGGTGGCGGGCCGCGCGCTCTCCGAACATCCCGGCGTCGATTTCCTCAGCTTCACCGGCTCGCCCGAGGTGGGCCAGATGATCCAGATCGCCGCGGCCAGGAACTTCATCGGCTGCACGCTGGAACTGGGTGGCAAGTCGCCGCAGATCGTCTTTGCCGACGCCGATCTGGACGCCGCCCTGCCGGTGCTCGCCAACGCCATCATCCAGAACGGCGGGCAGACCTGCTCGGCCGGCTCGCGGGTGCTGATCGAGCGCCCGATCTGGGACGATCTCACCGCCCGCCTCGCCGAGCGGTTCCGCAGCGTCGAGGCGTCCGACGCCCCCGACGCGATCCTCGGCCCGCTGATCTCGGCCCGCCAGAAGGCGCGGGTGGAACGCTACATCGCCGAGGCCGGCGCGCCGGAACTCGCCCGCGGCCGGGTCGCCGGCAACGCGCCGTCCGAGGGGTTCTACGTCCCCCCCGTCCTCTTCGGCCCGGTCGACCCCGATAGCCCCCTCGCGCAAGAGGAAATCTTCGGCCCGGTGCTCTGCGCCATCCCCTTCGACACCGAGGCCGAGGCGATCGCCATCGCCAACGGCACCGACTACGGCCTCGTCGCCGGGATCTGGACCCGGGACGGCGCCCGCCAGGCGCGCGTCGCCAACGCGATGCGCTGCGGGCAGGTGTTCATCAACGGCTACGGGGCCGGCGGCGGGGTGGAACTGCCCTTCGGCGGCATCCGCAAGTCCGGCCACGGCCGCGAAAAGGGGTTCGAGGCGCTCTACGAGTTTTCCACGATCAAGACGATCGTGAACCATCACGGCTGAAGGGGGAGACGCCATGAGACTGCAGGGCAAGACAGCGCTGGTGACCGGCGCGGCATCCGGCTTCGGCCGCGGCATCGCCGAGACCTTCGCGCGCGAGGGCGCCCGCGTCGCCATCGTGGACCTGAACGCCGAGGGCGCGCGCGAGGTCGCGGGTGCCATCGGCGGCGCCGCCATCGCGCTGACCTGCGACGTCTCGAAGGCCGAGGACGTGAACCGCGCGGTCGAGGACACCCGGGCGGCCTTCGGCGGGCTCGACATCGTGGTGAACAACGCCGGCTGGACCAACCCCAACCGTCCGCTGATGGAGACGGACGAGGCCACCTTCCGCAAGATCTACGACATCAACGTGCTGTCGATCTTCCACATGGTGAAGGCGATGGTACCGCACTGGCGGGCGACGGGCGGGGGCGTGATGATCAACATCGGCTCGACCGCCGGCATCCGGCCGCGGCCGGGGCTGACGTGGTACAACTCGTCCAAGGGCGCGGTGAACCTGATGAGCCGCAGCCTCGCCGCCGAGCTTGCGCCCGACAACATCCGGGTCAACTGCATCGCCCCGGTGATGGGCGCGACCGCACTGCTCGAACAGTTCATGGGGGTGCCCGACACGCCCGAGAACCGGGCGAAGTTCGTGGCCACGATCCCGCTGGGGAGGATGTCCACGCCCCGCGACATCGCCAACGCGGCGCTCTATCTCGCGTCCGACGAGGCGGATTTCATCACCGGCGTCGTGCTCGAGGTGGACGGCGGGCGGACCATCTGAGGCCCGCCCGACAGCCCGCCGCACGCCGGCGTCAGGACAGGAAGAACCGCACCATCTCGGCGCTGGCGTCCGGCCCCCTGGGGTCGGCATAGCTGCCGCGCGGATCGCCGCCCGACCAGGCGTGGCCGAGGCCGTCGACGACCCAGTGCTCGGCCAGCACCCGCCCCCCGGCATCGCCGAGCCGCGTGACCCGCCAGGGCCGCCCGGTCAGCCCGTGCGCGGCCGTCTCGGTCGCGCCGCGCAGCCCGGCGCGGGCAGCGGCGAGCACCGCCTCGCCGTTCGCCGGCGCCACGGTCGCGTCGGCGCTGCCGTGAAAGGCGATGGTCCGCGCCCGGATCGGCCGGGCCGCCCCGCGCGCCCCCTTCATCGCGGCGAACGCCCCGGCCATGTCCTGCGCCGCCCCGGCGGGCAGGCCCGAGTGGACGCCGACCGCCGCAAAGACCTCGGGATGCGCCGCCCCCAGGATCGCCGCCATCGCGCCCCCGGCCGAGAGCCCCGCGGCGAACACCCGGCCCTCGGGCACGCCGTGCTCGCGCGCCACGCGGGACGCCAGCGCCGCCAGCAGCGCCGCCTCGCCCCCCTGCTGGTCGCCCGGGCGGAACCAGTTCCAGCAGAGCTGCGGATTATCGCCGCGCCCCTGCTCGGGGACGAGAAGGATCAGCCCGGCGCGCTCGGCCTCGGCGATCATCCGCGTGCCGGTGACGAAATCCTCGGGGTTCTGGGTGCAGCCGTGCAGCAGCAGGACCAGCCCGGAAGGCGGGGCGGGGTTCGCCGGCAGATACAGCCGATAGTCCCGCGCCCCCTCGGCCGAGGCCCAGTGCAGCCGCTGCCAGCGCCCGCCTTCGGGGTGCTCGGGGTCGGCCATCGCGCCCCCGGGCAGCCCGCCCGGCAGCGGCAGCCGCCCCACCCCCTCGCGCAGCCGCGCCACCACGTCGCCCAGCCGCCCGCGCAACCCGAACGGCCGCGGCCCGCCGGGCGAAGCACCCCCCTCGGGCTGGACGGAAATATCCCCGCCGGAGGCATCCGGCGCCGCCCCCCGTGCGCGCCGGTCGGCCCCGGGCGCCGCCCCGGGCGAGACCCGGCGCGCCGTCCCCTCGATCACCGCGCCCCCCGGCGTGGGCGCCGCGTCGCCGCCGGGCGCCGGGGTCAGGCCCAGCACACCCTGGATGGTCCGGGTCGCCCCGGCCGGATCGCCCTTGCGGGTCTGTTCCAGCGCGCGGCGCATGGCATCGGCAAAACTCTGGTCCATGAGAGCGGTCCTTTCGGGAAAATCTCAGCGGGTGCGGTCGCGCAGCGCGGCCTTGACGGCGGCGGGGGCCTGCAACGCCCCCAGCACGGTGATCGAGCCGATCGCCGCCCGCGCCAGCTCGGGCGACACGTCGGCGGCGATGCGGGCAAGGCCCACGACGCGGATATGCAGCGGCCCGGAGGCCGCGGCAGCCTCGAGCTCGGCGCGGGTGATCTCGCGCAGCCCCAGGTCGAGGCTGTGACGGGCGATGGACCGCGCCACGGCGTCGTCCTGCGCGGTCAGCTGGTTGCGGATCGCGGTGCGGATGAAGTCGCTGCGGTTGGCGTAGAACCCCTCCTGCACCAGCAGGTCGATGCGGCCCAGATCGACGTGGCCGAGGTTCAGGGTGATCTTCTCGTTGTCCCGTTCCATGCCGATTCCATCCAAGTACCATCCGTATGGATGGAACATGGATGCTGCGCCGCAGCATGACCAGGGCCGAGCCGGCGGCTCAACAAAGATCAGCCCCTGCGTACATGGGGCGCCTCACGCCGCCGGCGCGGCCCCGACCAGCATCCCGCGCTGCACCGCCGGGCGGGCGAGGAACCGCTCGACCCACGCGCCCACACGGGCGAACTCGTCCAGCCCCAGCAGCTCGCCCGCCTTGTAGCCCTGCGCGAGGGTGTTTACCCACGGCGCGATGGCGATGTCGGCGATGGAGTATTCGCCGGTGATCCACTCCCGCCCGTCGAGCTGCCGGTCGAGCACGCCCAGCAGCCGACGGCTTTCGGCCACGTAGCGGTCGCGCGGGCGCTTGTCCTCGATCTCGCGGCCCTTGTAGGCGTGGAAGAACCCGAGCTGCCCGAACATCGGCCCGACGCCGCCCATCTGGAACATCAGCCATTGCAGCGTCTGATAGCGTGCCGCCCCCGCCGCGGGCAGGAACCGCCCGGTCTTGTCGGCCAGCCAGATCAGGATCGCGCCCGACTCCCACAGCCCCATCGGGGCGCCGTCCGGCCCGTCCGGGTCGATCATCGCCGGGATCTTGTTGTTGGGGTTGAGCGACAGGAACTCGGGCGTCATCTGGTTTGCGGCCTCGCCGATGTCGATCCGGTGCGCGTCATAATCGAGCCCGCATTCCTCGAGCATGATCGACGCCTTGACGCCGTTCGGAGTGTTCAGCGTGTAAAGCTGGATCACGCCCGCACGCTTCGGCGGCCAGCGCCGTGTGACGGGAAATCCCCCGAGGTCATCAAACATCAGTCAATCCTCTTGTCTTAATTGCCGCTGAGGGCCGTTTGTGCTAGCGGCGGGGCCATGCGCTGGCGGCGAGCCGGCATCCAACATCAAGGGATGGCCCCCCATGCTTAAAGAGTTTCGCGACTTCATCGCCAAAGGCAATGTCATGGACATGGCCGTCGGCATCATCATCGGCGCGGCCTTCACCGCCATCGTGACCTCGCTCGTCGGCGACATCATCAACCCGCTGCTCAGCATCATCACCGGCAACACCGACTTCTCGGCCAACTACATCGTGCTGCGCGGCACCGCCCCCGAGGGCGCCTCGCTCGAGGCCGCGAAAGAGGCCGGGGCGACGGTCTGGGCCTATGGCTCGTTCATCACCGCGGTCATCAACTTCCTGATCATCGCCTTCGTCGTGTTCCTGCTCGTCAAGGGCGTGAACAAGATCAAGGAAACCGCGATGCGCAAGGAAGAGGCGCAGGCGTCCGCCGCCGGCCCCTCGCAAGAGGCGCTGCTGGCCGAGATCCGCGACCTGCTGGCCGCCCAGCGCGGCGGGGTGGCGGTCGACCCGACGCTCGGCGCCCCCCGCCAGTACTGAGCGCATCCCACCTCGCCTGACCCGACACGGCCCCCGCACGGGGGCCGTTTTCGTTTCGGGGGTTCAGAGGCCCAGCAGCGCCTCGGGCGTCACTGCGTCGAGCCCCAGCGCGTCGCCCACCGGCGGCGAGGCAAGCCGCCCCTCGTGGGTCGCGAGCCCCGCCCGCAGATGCGCGTCATCGGTGGCCGCCTGCCGCCAGCCCTTGTCGGCCAGCGCCACGACGAACGGCAGCGTGGCATTGCCCAGCGCCTGCGTCGCGGTGCGCGCCACCGCGCCGGGCATATTGGCCACGCAGTAGTGCATGATCCCGTCCACCTCGTAGATCGGGTCCTGGTGGGTGGTCGGGCGCGAGGTCTCGAAGCAGCCGCCCTGGTCGATGGCCACGTCCACCAGCGCCGCGCCGGGCAGCATGGTGGCCAGTTGGTCGCGCCGCACCAGCTTGGGCGCCGCGGCCCCCGGGATCAGCACCGCGCCGATTACCATGTCGGCGGTGGTCAGCAGGTCGGCGATGGCGGCCTCGCTGGAATACTGGGTGGTCAGCTTGCCCATGAAGATGTCGTCGAGATAGCTGAGCCGCGGCACCGAGCGGTCGAGGACGGTGACGTTCGCCCCCATCCCCACCGCCACCCGCGCCGCCGCCGTGCCCACCACGCCGCCGCCGATGATGACCACGCGCGCCGGCCGCACGCCGGGCACCCCGCCCAGCAGCACGCCGCGCCCGCCGTTCGCCTTTTGCAGCGTCGAGGCGCCGACCTGCGGGGCGAGCCGCCCGGCGACCTCGGACATCGGCGCCAGCAGCGGCAGCCCGCCGTGGCGGTCGGTCACCGTCTCATAGGCGATCGCGGTCACGCCCGAGCCGAGCAGGTCGCGGGTCTGGTCAGGGTCCGGCGCGAGGTGCAGATAGGTGAACAGCACCTGCCCCGCGCGCAGCATCGCCCGCTCGGCCGACTGCGGTTCCTTCACCTTCACGATCATGTCGGCGCCCGCAAACACCGCTGCGGCGTCGGGGGCGATCTCGGCGCCGGCGGCGCGATAGGCCTCGTCGGTGAAGCCCGCGCCGGTGCCCGCGCCCTCCTGCACCAGCACGGCGTGACCGTGCGCGACCAGCTCGCGCGCGGCGTCAGGGGTCAGGCCGACGCGGTATTCCTGCGGCTTGACCTCGGTGGGGCATCCGATCTTCATCGCGTCCTCCGTGCGAGTCGTCTGGAGGCGATGCTGACACCCTTCCCGCGCAAGATACCGTCTTTTCTGCGGCCGGCGGACGGGGTAGCGTGACGCAATCTTGCGCGGATCGCTTTCTACAGGAAGGTTTCTTTCATGGCCGAGGCTCTCGACGCAACCGATCGGCGCATCCTTGCGGTGCTGCAGAAGGAAGGCCGGATCTCCAACGCCGACCTCGCGCAGCGGGTGAACCTCTCGGCCAGCGCCTGCCACCGGCGCGTCCAGCGGCTCGAGGAAAGCGGCTTCATCGCCGGTTACGTGGCGCTCCTCGACCCTCGTAGCCTCGGCCGCACCACCACGGTCTTCGTCGAGATTACCCTTTCCGGTCAAGGGGATGCGACGCTCGAGGCGTTCGAGCGCGCGGTCCGCACCATCCCCGACGTGCTCGAGTGCCACCTGATGGCGGGCTCGGCGGACTACCTGCTCAAGGTGCTGGCCGAGGACACCGACGACTTCGCCCGCATCCACCGCCAGCACCTCGCGCGCCTGCCGGGGGTGGCGCAGATGCAGTCGTCCTTCGCGCTGCGGATCGTCCAGCAGACCACGGCGCTGCCGTTGTGAAATCCGTGCATCTCCGGGGCGGCGATCACGCCAGAAATCGAGCGGGATAGCGGTGCAGCGACTGCGTGCATACGCTTCAGGCGACGCCGCTGGGTGCGTGCGGATCTTCGACAGCAATGTCCCCCGCTACTTCGCGGCTGATGAGCGGGCGGAGTTCGCCGACTTCCTTGCAGGCCTTTGCCGCGGGAACGGGCGGTATCTGGTCATGACGGACAACGATCGCATCGTGGCTTGTGGCGGGCTGGAGTTCACGACGCCGAAGCGGGCGGCGCTGACATGGGGAATGGTCGAAGCGGACTGGCATGGCCGCGGCCTGGGTTGGCGTCTGACCGCGGCACGCCTCGACCTGGCGCGGGCGACGCCGGGGCTGTCGGACGTGACACTCGCGACGAGCCAGCACACAGCCGGATTCTACGCGCGGTTCGGCTTCGTCACCACGCGGGTCGAACGCGACGGCTTCGGACCGGGGCTGGATCGCTGCGATATGCGTCTGGACCTGCGATAGCAATTCAAACCCGGACGGCCTGCGCCTCCTGCGCGCCGACGCCGAAGACGCGCTTGTAGTGCTCGATGAGCTCCGCCGGGCCGGTGGCCTTGGCGGGGTTGTCCGACAGTTTCACGGTCGGCTCGCCGTTCGCGGACACCGCCTTGCAGACGAGGCTGAAGGGCGCCAGCCCGTCGCCGGGGACCAGCCCGCGGAAGTCGTTGGTCAGCAGCGTGCCCCAGCCGAAGCTGACCTTCACCCGGCCGCGGAAGCGCTCGTAGAGCGAGGTGATCTCGGGCACGTCGAGCCCGTCGGAGAAGATCACCAGCTTCTGCGAGGGGTCCTCGCCGCGCTGGCGCCACCACTCGATGGCGTATTCCGCCGTCGCCACCGGGTCGCCGGAATCGACCCTGAGCCCGGTCCAGCCGGCCAGCCAGTCCGGCGCGTGGTCCAGGAAGCCGCGGGTGCCGTAGGTATCGGGCAGCATGATCCGCAGGTTGCCGTCATGCTCTTCGTGCCAGTCGGCCAGCACCTTGTAGGGGGCCTGCCGCAGCTCTGCGTCGGTCTCGGCCAGCGCGGCGTAGACCATCGGCAGCTCGTGGGCGTTGGTGCCGATGGCCTCGATGTCGCGGCGCATGGCGATCAGGCAGTTCGAGGTGCCGGTGAAGGCGCCGCCCTGGTCGGCGATGCCCAGGCCCTCGATCATCGCCTGCACGCACCAGTCCTGCCACAGGAAGCTGTGCCGCCGCCGCGTACCGAAATCGGCGATCCGCAGGCCGGGGCCGAGCGTGCGCAGCGCCTCGATCTTTTCCCACAGCCGGGCCATGGCGCGGGCGTAGAGCACCTGAAGCTCGAACCGGCCCATGTCCTTGAGGACCGCGCGCGAGCGCAGCTCCATGATGATGGCGAGGGCCGGGATCTCCCACAGCATGACCTCGGGCCAGCGGCCGTGGAAGGTCAGCTCGTACTGGCCGTCGCGGCGGGTCAGCTCGTACTCGGGCAGTTGCAGGGCCTCGAGGAACTCCATGAAATCAGGGCGGAACATCTGCCGCTTGCCGTAGAAGGTGTTGCCGCGCATCCAGGTGGATTCGCCGCGGGTCAGCCGCAGGCTGCGCACGTGGTCGAGCTGTTCGCGCAGCTCGCCCTCGTCGATCAGATCGGCGAGGCGGATGGATTTGGTGCGGTTGATCAGGCTGAACTCGACGTCCACGTCGGGGCGGTTGCGGAACACCGACTGGCACATCAGGAGCTTGTAGAAGTCGGTGTCGATCAGCGACCGGACGATGGGGTCGATCTTCCACTTGTGGTTATAGACGCGGGTGGCGATGTCGACGGTCGGGATCATCATGCGAGGGTCACCCCCGCGTCGCGCATCGCCGCCTGCGCCGCGGCGCGCGATCCGTCGAGGTCGATGGCGCGGGTCGCGGCCTCGATCACCGTCGCCGCGAAGCCGAGCCGGGCGGCGTCCATCGCCGACCACGCCACGCAGAAGTCATGGGCGAGGCCGACGAAGGTCAGCGCGTCAATCCCGCGGTCGCGCAGATAGCCGGCGAGCCCGGTGGGGGTCGCGTGGTCGTTCTCGAAGAACGCCGAGTAGCTGTCGATGCCGGGGCGGAAGCCCTTGCGGATCACCAGGTCGGCCACGTCGGTCGCCAGCCCCGGGTGGAACCCGGCGCCGGGCGTGCCGATCACGCAATGCGCGGGCCACAGCACCTGCGGGCCATAGGGCATCTGCACCTGCGAGAACGGCGCCGCGCCCGGGTGGTTGGCGGCGAAGCTCGTGTGGTCGTGCGGGTGCCAGTCCTGGGTCAGCACCACGGCGTCGAAATCGGGCATCAGGTCGTTGATCGGGCCGACGATCTCGTCCCCCCGCGCGACCGCCAGCGCCCCGCCGGGGCAGAAGTCGAGCTGCATATCCACGACGATCAGGGCGTTGGCCATCGGCGCCTCGCGTTCACGGTCCTGCGACCAGCAGATACGGAGCGCGGCGGGCGAGGTCAACGCGACCCCCTGTCCACAGCCGCGTGCCGCGGGTCGCTGGGCGCCCGCGAGGCCCCGCAACGCACGGCGGCGTGACCTCGGGGCGCATCCGCGCTAAGCCTGTCCCATTCATCCACGGAGGAGATTTCATGCAGCCACCGCAGGAGCAGCCGCCCCGAGAGATGCCGCGTCATCAGGGCCAGTATCACGAATCCGGCCAGGTGCCGACCAATCCGGGCCTCGTCTGGGGCTTTCGCGCCGCCGGCCTGATCGCCGCGGCGCTGGTCTATGTCCTGCTCGGCGGGTCCGAGGGCCTGACCCCCGACGCCCGCTGGGTCGCCTCCATCGGGACGCTGATGGCGGTCTGGTGGATGACCGAGGCGATCCCGCTGTCGGCCACCGCGCTGCTGCCCATCGTGCTGATCCCCATCGCCACCGACCGCACCGTGGGGCAGGCGGCGGCGCCCTATGCCAGTTCCATCGTGTTCCTGTTCCTCGGCGGCTTCCTGATCGCCATCGCGATGGAGAAATGGAACCTGCACCGGCGCATCGCGCTGGCGACGCTGGCGCGCGTGGGCGTGCAGCCGCGGCGCATCGTGCTGGGGCTGATGCTGGCGACCGGCTTCCTGTCGATGTGGGTGTCGAACACCGCCACCACGCTGATGATGCTGCCCATCGGCCTGTCGGTGCTGACGCTGGTGGTCGAGCGCAGCTCGCGCCGCCAGGGCGCCGCCGACATCGAGGAGGCGCTGGCCAGCGGCGCCACCATCACCGAGGCGGTGAAGAACCCCGACATCCGCGCCTTCGGCGTCTGCCTCGTCCTCGCCATCGCGTGGTCGGCCAGCATGGGCGGGCTCGGCACGCTGCTGGGCAGCCCGCCCAACGCCATCGTGGCGGGCTATGCGCGCGACGAGCTGGGGATCGAGATCGGGTTCCTGCAGTGGATGATGATCGGCCTGCCGCTGGCGCTGACCTTCATCCTGATCGGCTGGGTGCTGATGACGCGGGTGCTCTATCCCTTCAACCTCGCCGAGATCCCCGGCGGGCGGCAGATGATCGACGAGCAGATCGCCGGCCTCGGGCCGGTCGGCCAGGGCGAGCGGATGGTGATGATCGTCTTCGGGTCGGCGGCCTTCCTGTGGGTTGTGCCGGGGCTGTTGAAGAGCCTCGTGGGGCTGGACCTCGGGCCGCTGGGCTCACTCGACGACACCGCCATCGCCATTGCCGCGGGGATCGCGCTGTTCCTGCTGCCCGGCGAGGGCCGCGGGCGCATGGTGCTTGAGTGGAAGGACGCCGAGGACGGGCTGCCGTGGGGCGTGCTGCTGCTGTTCGGGGGCGGGCTGTCGCTCGCCTCGGCGGTGGCGGCCTCGGGGCTCGACCAGTGGTTCGGGGCGCAGGTCTCGGGGCTCGGGACGCTGCCGGTGCTGCTGCTGATCGCGGCGGTGGTGACGCTGATCCTGTTCCTGACCGAGGTGACGTCGAACACCGCGACGGCCGCGACCTTCATCCCGGTTCTCGGGGGTGTGGCGATGGGGATCGGGGCGGACCCGATGTCGCTCTTGATCCCGGCGGCGTTCGCCGCGACCTGCGCCTTCATGCTGCCGGTGGGGACGCCGCCGAACGCCATCGTGTTCGGGACGGGCTACGTCACCATCGGGCAGATGGCGCGGGGCGGGTTCGTGCTGAACCTGCTGGGGATCGCGCTGATCACCGGGTTCATCTACCTGCTCGGCGGGCTGGCGCTGGGGATCACCTTCGGTCCCGAGGCGGTGCCGGCGGTGCCGGTGACGGCGCCGGTCAGCGGCTGAGGGACTTGACGCCAGCCGGCGCGGCGGCGAGGGGGAGCCTCATGCTCACCGTCGCCGCGCTCTATCACTTCGCCCCCCTGCCCGATCCCGCCGCGCTTCGGGCGCCGCTGCTAGCGCTGTGCGAGGCCCATGGGGTGCGGGGCACGATCATCCTCGCCCCCGAGGGGGTGAACGGGACCATCGCCGGTCCCCGCGCGGGGGTGGACGCGGTGCTCGCGCATCTGCGCGGCTGGCCGGGCTGCGCGGGGCTGGCGTGGAAGGAAAGCGCCGCCGCGGCGATGCCCTTCGGGCGGATGAAGGTGCGGGTCAAGCGCGAGATCGTCACCATGGGCGAGCCGCAGGTGGACCCCACCGCCCATGTCGGCCGCCACGTCCCGCCCGCCGACTGGAACGCGCTGATCGCCGACCCCGAGGTGGTAGTGATCGACACCCGCAACGCCTATGAAATCGCCATCGGCAGCTTCCGCGGCGCCATCGACCCCGGCACCCGCTCGTTCCGCGAGTTTCCCGCCTGGTGGCGGGCCAACGCCGACCGCTTTGCCGGCAAGCGCGTGGCGATGTTCTGCACCGGCGGCATCCGCTGCGAGAAATCCACCAGCTTCCTGATCGGCGAGGGCGTCCCCGAGGTCTTCCACCTGCAGGGCGGGGTGCTGAAATACCTCGAAGAGGTGGCCGAGGGCGACAGCCTCTGGGACGGCGCCTGCTTCGTCTTCGACCAGCGGGTCAGCCTGACGCATGGCCTCGCCCCCGGCGGGCATATCCTCTGCCACGCCTGCCGCCGGCCGCTCGACCCCGCCGACCGCGACCGGCCGGAGTATGAGGAGGGGGTCTGCTGCCACCTCTGCGCCGGCGAATACAGCGACGCCGACCGCGCCCGCTTCCGCGAGCGGCAGCGGCAGGTGGCGCGGGGCGAGCTTTTCGCGGATCAGCCGGCGGCGAGGTAGAGCCCCAGCGCCGCCACCCCCCAGGCGACCAGAAGGCCGGTAAACACCCGCCGGGCGCCCGGGTAGTCGTCAAGGTCGAGGTAGCGCCCGAGGATCACCCGCGCCTTCACCAGCGCGAGGATCAGGATCGCCACGCCGAGCCCCAGCCGCAGCGACGGCGCGGGCGCCAGCGCCACCGCGGTGGAGAGCGCGGTCAGGGCGATCAGCGCCACCCAGGCGCGGGCGAGGGGACCGAAATGCATCATCTGAGCAGGTAGATCACGGGAAACAGCAGCACCCAGACGAGATCGACCATGTGCCAGAACTGCGCCCCGGCCTCGACCGCCTCGGCGCCGGCGCGGATCGCCACCAGCCCGAGGATCACCATCCCCGCGACCACGTGGGCGGCGTGAAACAGGGTGAGCAGCCAGTAGAAGGTGAAGAAGACGTGGGTCTCGAGCCCGAGCCCCTGCCGGGCGGCGTCAGCATATTCCACGCCCTTCAGCAGCAGGAACACCGCGCCGAGCAGCGCGGCCCCGCCCAGCCAGCGCCGCACCGCCGCCCGGTCGCCGCGCCGCGCCGCCCCCACCGCGCAGGCGGCGCCGTAGCCCGAGGTGACCAGCACCACCGTGTTCAGCCCCGCCGAGAGCCGGTGCAACTGCCCCTGCGCGGCGGCGAAGCCCTCGACGTCGCCCAGCCGCAGCACGAGGAAGATCAGCAGCGCCGCCCCGAACACCGCGAGCTCGCTGGCGATCAGCACCCACATCACCAGCTCGCCCGGCAGCCGGGGGCGGGCGGGGTCGCCCATGCCCTCGCTCTGGCCCGCGTCCGTCATGCCCCGACCAGTTGGCGATAGATCTGCGGCAGCGCCTCGGGCAGGCGGTCGGGGTGCGGGACGAGCGCGTGGCCGCCCTGCCCGAAGATGCGCGGGAACCACGACTTGCCGTCGCGGTCCACGGTGATGCCGAAGACCGCGTGCCCGGCGCGGCGGGCCTCGCGCACGGCCATGGCGCTGTCCTCGATCCCGTGCCGGCCCTCGTAGTGGTCAAGGTCGTTGGGCTTGCCGTCGGTGATG
The DNA here is from genome assembly GCF_042435015.1 of Paracoccus panacisoli. Classification (NCBI taxonomy): domain Bacteria; kingdom Pseudomonadati; phylum Pseudomonadota; class Alphaproteobacteria; order Rhodobacterales; family Paracoccaceae; genus Paracoccus; species Paracoccus panacisoli. The sequence continues at coordinate 100,586 of NZ_JBHMQU010000047.1, forward strand.
ACCAAGAGCAGCCGCCGGCGCCGCCCCTGCGCCGCAAGCCCGGCCGCGGCGTGGCGGATGCCGGCGCCGAGGCGGGTGTAGAAGCGCGGGGTCAGCGCGGCGATGCGCGCCTCGACCGCAGCGCTCATCGGCTCGTCGAAGCGCTTGGCGGTGGTCACATAGACACGGTCGCGCTTGAGCGAGCAGAAGGCCTGCACCGCCACCTGATCGCCGCAGGCGTCGAGCCCCCAGGCGAGCGCGGCCAGCGCCTCGCGCTCGATGTCGATCACCGCGCGGCCCGTCACCGCGCTTTCGGTCGAGCGCGAGATGTCGAGCAGGATCGACACCGCGAGGTCGCGGTTCACCGGCCGCGACTGGCGCCAGATCCGGTCCGAGCCCTCGCCCGAGACGGCGATGCCGACGCGCGAGCGCACCGTGGCGTCAAGGTCCAGCTCGTCCCCGTCGCGGTGGCCGGTGGTGACGACGCGACCCGGGCGCATCGCCTCGAACTGGCGGCGGACGGCGCGGATGCGGCGGCGGGCGGCCTCGTCGAAGGGGGCGGCGCCGGGGGCGGGGTCGGGCTCGCTGTCCAGCACGCGGGCGTGGGCGGGCAGGTAGCGGCCCGACCGCGCGTCCCATTCGGGATACGTGAAGACGCCCGACAGCGCCTCGCGGTCCACGTCCTCGGGGGCGAGGTCGAGATGCAGTTTCAGCCGCGTGGCCGGGGCCTTGCTGATCTGGCCGAGCCCCAGCTCGTCCTGATCGTCCAGCGCCTTGCGGGCGCTGTCGTCGTCGTCATCCTCGACCCGGCGGTTGAGGTTGAGGAACTCGGCCCAGGCGAGGATCGCCTCGAACTTGTGCAGGATCAGGCTGTCCTTGCGCTCGGCGGCGTCGGCCTGACGGCGGCGGGCGCGGACGGTCTTGTCGGCGGCCTCGCCGGGGTCTTCGGCCGCACCGTCGGCCTCGCGGGTCTCGACCCGGTCCGCCGCCGAGGCGGCGCCCGCCTCGACCGTGACCCAGAGGGGCACGGGGCGCATCGGCTGGTAGCCGCGGGGGGCGGTCAGGCCCGCAAAATCGCCCGCGTCGAGCGCGGCCATCAGCGCGGCCGCGCGGGGGGCAAGCGGCGCGGGGTCGCCGAGCAGGCGGCGGATCACCGCCTCGACGGCGGCCTCGTCCGGGGGCAGCGCGGTCTGCGGGCGGGCGGCGCGGATCAGCGCCCGCAGCTCGTCATAGAGCGGCATCAGCCCCGGCGCAGCCTCGGCCACCCGCGCCACGGTCGCCCGCGCGGCGGCGAGCGCGGCGAGGTCGCGGCGCAGCGGGTCGTCATGGGTCGCGGGCGCCCCCGCATGGGCCGCGAACGCCGCCATCCAGAGGTAGAGCGCGCCGTTCGCCTCAACCGTCGGCAGCAGCGCGAGGCTCGACGGCAGGCGCAGGATGCCGGCCTGAAGGCTCGCCTGCGGCAGCGCCTCGGCCTCGGTCCCCAGCCGCCGCCGCCAGCTGAGCCGGTGCCGGCTGACCCGGTCGGCGCTGGGGCGGAACTCGACCGAGTGATCCCCGCCGAGGCCCCGGAACAGCACCGCGAGGCGCCCCGCCACCTCGGTCAGGGCGACCCGCGCGGCCTCGTGCGCGGGCACCGCGTCGAAGCCCGAGGCCCAGCCGTGCCACAGCTTGCCGACGGTCTCCTCCGGCTCCCACGGCTCGATCTCGCGCCAGTTCAGGGGTGCAGTCATTGTGTCCTGCCCAAATATCCCGGGCTTCTGAACGCCCGGAAAACAGTCCGGTGGACTGTTTTCAGTGAAGAAGGCCGCGGCAGCGGCCGGGGCAGAGCCCCGGTCCGGCGGTTCAGCCGAAGACCGCGACGACCAGATCGGCCAGCCCGCGTTTCACGTCGGCGTCGTCGGTCAGCGGCTCGATCATCGCCGCCGACACGGCGCGGTTGAGGTCCATGCCCCCCGCGATCAGCGTCGCGGCATAGACGACGAGGCGGGTCGAGACCCCCTCTTCCAGGTCCTGCCCCTTGAGCGCCCTGAGCTTGCCCGCCAGCCGCACCAGCCCGGCCGCGCGGCGCGCGTCGAGCCCGCTTTCCGCGACCACGATCTCGGTTTCGAGCGCGGGGGCGGGAAAGTCGAACTCCATCGCCACGAAACGCTGCCGGGTCGAGGGTTTCAGCGTCTTGAGGATGTTCTGGTAACCGGGGTTGTAGGACGCGACGAGCATGAAGCCGGGGGCGGCCTCAAGCTCCTCTCCCGTACGGTCGATGGGCAGGATGCGGCGATCATCGGTCAGCGGGTGCAGGACCACGGTCACGTCCTTGCGGGCCTCGACCACCTCGTCGAGGTAGCAGATCGCGCCCTCGCGCACGGCGCGGGTCAGGGGGCCGTCCACCCACACCGTCTCGCCGCCTTTCAGCAGGTAGCGCCCGATCAGGTCGGCCGCCGACAGGTCGTCGTGGCAGGCCACGGTATAGAGCGGGCGGCCCAGCCGGGCGGCCATGTGCGACACGAAGCGGGTCTTGCCGCAGCCGGTCGGGCCTTTCAGCAGCACCGGCAGGTCGTGGGCGGCGGCGGCCTCGAACACGGCCACCTCGTCCTTCTGGGGCAGGTAGAAGGGGGCTTGCGCCCCCTCCGTCGTGCGGTGGTCCAGCGGGGTGTGGGCGTTCATCTTCATCACTCCGCGGGGGTCCGGTGGGCGATCTCGTCACGCTGCCGCTGCACCGGGCCGGGGGTCACCACCTCGCGGCGCACGGCCAGCACCGACCAGATGAACAGCAGCGCCCCGACCACGACCGCCAGACCCGAGCCGAAGCGCATCCAGTAGAACAGCGCCAGCTGGTCCTGCACGTCCATGTAGAACTCTCCGTTCACGCGCTGCAGGTGGGTCTGCAGGGTGCCGGCGAAGGTCAGGGTGAAGGTCATGAACAGCATCCCCCCCGACATCAGCCAGAACGAGGCCATGTTCAGCACCTGGTTGTAGGGGTCGCGGTTGCGCATGATCGGCATGGCGTAGGTCACGATCGCCAGCACCAGGCAGACATAGGCCCCGTAGAAGGCGAGGTGCCCGTGCGCCGCGGTGATCTGGGTGCCGTGGGTGTAGTAGTTCACCCCGTGCAGCGTGTGCAGGAACCCCCAGACGCCCGCGCCGAAGAACGCCAGCACCGAGCAGCCGAGCGACCACAGGAGCGCCGCCTTGTTCGGGTGGTCGCGGCGGCCCTTCCAGACCATCACGAAGGCGAAGGACATCATGGCGAAGAACGGCACGATCTCGAAGCTCGAGAAGATCGACCCGACCCACTGCCAGTAGGCCGGCAGCCCGATCCAGTAGTAGTGGTGCCCGGTCCCGAGGATCCCCGAGAAGAGCGCGGTGGCGACGATGACGTAGAGCCACTTTTCCACCACCTCGCGGTCGACGCCGGTCAGCTTGAGCATCAGGAAGGCGAGGATCGAAGCCATGATCAGCTCCCACACGCCCTCGACCCACAGGTGGATCACGTACCACCAGTACTGCTTGTCCAGCACCAGGTTCGAGGGGTTGTAGAAGGCGAACAGGAACAGCAGCGCCAGCCCCCAGAGGCCCAGCAGCAGCACGTTCGAGATCGCGGTCTTGCGGCCCTTCAGCACCGTCATGGTGACGTTGTAGAGGAAGATCAGCGCGGCCACGACGATGCCCGCCTTGACCCATTTCGGCTGCTCGAGGAACTCGCGCCCCTCCTTGCCCAGCAGCCAGTTGCCGTGGAAGAGGTCGAAGACATAGGTCACGACGACGCCCGCGGTGCCCAGCACGAGGATCGCCAGTTGCAGCCAGGCGAGCGTGGGCGAGTGGATGTCGCGCTCGGCCTCTTCGGGGATCAGGTAGTAGGCCGAGCCGAAGAACCCGAGCAGCAGCCAGACGATCAGGCTGTTCGAGTGCAGCATCCGCACGATGTTGAACGGCAGAAGCTCGGACAGGAAGTTCGGGTTGACGTAGATGTAGCCCATCAGAAGGCCCATCGACACCTGAACCGCGAACAGCGCCATGGCCACGACGAAGTAGCCGTAGGCGATGCGTTGGGTGTGGTATTTCATCGCTTTGTCCCCCTCAGCCGGCGTCGTTCGGCGGCCAGTTCTGGGTGTTGATCCTGCCGGTCCACAGCAGGAAGTCGCTCAGCTCGCGGAACTCGGCGTCGGTGAGCGGGAAGTTGGGCATCTGCCGGCGCCCCTCGATGCCGGTGGGCATCGCCTCCATCCAGGTCTTGAGCGCCTCGGCGGCGGCGTCGGGGTCGTCCTGCACGCCCCAGCGCTTCATCACGTTGCCCAGCTCGGGGGCGAAATAGGCCCCCTCGCCCAGCAGCGTGTGGCAGTTGATGCAGGCGTTCTTTTCCCAGATGTGCTTGCCGGCAGCCACGCTTTCGGTCAGCCCTGCCTTGTCCGTCGAGACATTGACGGCATAGAGATGGCTGTGCACCGACATGGCGCCGAAGATCGCGATGAAGAACAGTGACCCGCCGTAAAAGACGTTCCGGGCCATGCTCTTGGTCATGACGTCGCTCATGGCGGCGGTCCCTTCGAGCGGTTTTCGATGAGTTCAGCGATAAACTCCGCGTGTGCGGCCACCTTGAGGAAAGTCAAAGGCTGAGCGTCGCGCTAGGTTTTTTGCCGGCTCGCCCCGCGCGCGCCGAGATGCCGTGGCGCGCGGGTCACAGCGCCGCCCATCCGGCGGCGCCCAGCCTGCGAGGGTAATGCGCGGACAAAGCCCAGCGCGCCGCCGCTAGAGCGCCAGCCGCGCCTCGATCCGGGCGCCCGGAAACGCCGCCAGCGCGCGCGCCTGCGCCTCCTCGTCCATCAGCACCGCGGCGGTCGAGAGCGCATCGGCCAGCGCCGCGCGGTCGGCGCTGACCGAGACCAGCCGCCAGCGCACCGCGCGCCCGTCGGCGGCGAGGATATGCGCCCCGTCCCCCGCCGGCCCGATCCGCGTGCCATAGGGCGCCGAGGTCGCCAGCGCCCGGTCCCGCAGCGCCAGCCGCCGCACCGGCGCGCCGTCAAGCTGCACCTCGGCCGGCCAGCCGGTCGGGCCGAGCGCGCGGGCCTCGCCGGTGTCGATCAGCACGTCGGTCAGGCCGTGGCGGGCGGCGACCTCGGCCAGCCGGTCGGCGGCGAATCCCTGCGCGAGGCCGTTCAGCGTCAGCGCCATGCCGGGGCGGGCGAGGCGGATCTCGATCTCGGCCAGACGCACGTCGTCCCAGCCGGCGAGGGCTGCGGCGGGACCCTCGGGGGTGCCCAGCCGGCGGGCCTGCCAGAGCGGCTGCACCGTCGGATCGAACGCCCCGCCGGTGGCGGCGTGGACCGCACCGGCCAGCCGCAGCATCTCCACCAGATCGGCGGCGGGATGGGCGAGCCGCCCGAGCGCGTTCAGCCGCACGAGGTCCGAACCGCGATAGAGCGAGGCCCGCGCCTCGACGGCGCGCAGCGCGCGGGCGGCCTCGGCGAAGAAGGCGCGGGCGGCGGGCGCGGTCCCGCCGCGCACGGTCAGCGCCACGTCGGCGCCGAGTGCCACGCCCTCCCACCGGTGCAGGGGCGCGGCGGCGGCGGGGCGGCCGAGCGCCGCCAGACCACAGGCTGCGGCGGCGAGGGCGAGGACGCGGCGGCGGGTGGGCCGGGTCATGCCGCGGCCTCACGCGCGGGGCGGGGCCGGGTGAAGACCGGCCACAGCGCGGCGAGATAGAGGGTGTAGGCCAGGATCCAGATCAGCCCGGCGCAGAGCGTCGCGTGCCACCAGAGCGCCGGCCACGTCGCCGCCGCCCAGCGCAGGGCTGCGGCCAGCGGCAGCAGCCCATAGCCCGCCGCCACCGCCGCGGGCGCGACCAGCGGCCGGCCGGAATGGCCGAGGCTCGCCCGGCTCATCACCGCCAGCGTCATCCCGCCCACTGCACCGATGCCCAACAGATGCAGCGCCCCGACCTCGGACCCGACCCCGAGCAGCGCCAGCCCCCAGGCCACCAGCCCCAGGGCCAGCAGCCCATAGCCCGCGTGCAGCGCCCAGACGATCGGATCGCCCAGCGTGGCGGCCGTCCGCCACCCCGCGAGCCGCGCCGCCGCCGCAAGCCCCGCGCCCAGCGCCACCGCGCCGGTCAGCCCCTCGGGCGCCCCGGCCAGTACCAGCACCGCCGTGGCGATGGCCAGCGCGATCCCCGCCACGTCCAGCGGCTTGCGCGACACCGGCACCACCGCCCCCGGATCGACCCTGAGCAGCGCGTTGCGGGTGAAGGACGGCGTGACCCGCCCGCCCAGCACCGCGATCATTGCGCAGATCGCGGCGAGCCCCCCGCGCAGCCCCTGCGCGGCCGTCCCGGCCAGCCCCAGCCACTCGAGATGCACCATCAGGTTCGCCACCCACACCAGCGTCAGCAGGACGAGGAACATCATGTTCTGCGGCTTCGGGCGCTTGACGAGCTGGGTCAGCAGCTTCGCCGCCAGCACCGGCACGAAGCTGAGATCGACCACCGCCACCAGCCCGGCCGGCAGCGCGCCCGAGAACCAGACCGCGACGCGCCCGGCGAGCCACAGCCCGGCGACCAGCGCCACGAACCGCTCGGGCGCGGCCTTCGCGCCGGTCCAGTTCGGCACCGCGGTCAGGAAGAACCCGCCCAGCGCCGCGGTTGCGTAGCCGAAGATCATCTCATGCGCGTGCCAGGCGTTGGGCGGGGGCGAGAAGGGCGCCTCGGCCCAGCCGCCGAGCCAGGCGAGCCACAGCGCCATCGCGGCGACCCCGTAGAGCCCGGCGGCGAGGAAGAACACCCGCCAGCCGTCGCGGAAGATGATCGGGCCGCGGGACGGGCGCGGGGTGGCAGCATCGGTCATGGCGTGACCCTCTGGTTGCGGAAGGCGGGGGGCTGGGCGCCGCCCGCGGCGTGTTTCTGGTCCGAATGCCCCTCGGCCCGGGACACCGGCGCGGCAGCGCCGTCATGGGCGCCCGAGGGCACCTGCGTGGGCCGCACGGGGGGCGGCGCGGGCGGGATCGGCGGGGCCTTGAAGCCGCCGCCGCCGGCGCCCTCCGGCGCGCCGCCGCGGCTGCGGCGCTTGAGGACCGGGCAGGTCGTCTCGTCGTTCATGATCACCTGACAGCGCAGGCACAGCACGCATTCGTTGGCGTTGATCCGGCCCAGCGGGTCGATCGCGCCGACGGTGCATTTCGTCTCGCACAGCCGGCACTCGCGCCCGCATTGCGGGCGGCGCTTGAGCCAGTCGAAGACCTTGAGCTTGGCCGGCAGCGCGAGCCCCGCGCCCAGGGGGCAGACGTAGCGGCAGTAGAAGCGCTCGATGAACAACCCCGCGGTTAGCAGCGCCACGGCGTAGAGGACGAACGGCCACGCCCGCAGGAAGCGCATCGAGATCGCCGTCTTGAACGGCTCGACCTCGGCCATGACCAGCGCCCGCTCCATCGAGTAGAAGGACAGCGCGACGAGGGCCACGAACAGCGTGTACTTGATCACCCACAGCCGCTCGTGCAGCGCCTGCGGGACGGCGATCTGGCGGATGCCGATCCGCTGGGCGGCCTGATTGAGCAGCTCCTGCAAGGCGCCGAAGGGGCACAGCCAGCCGCAGAACACCCCACGGCCCCAGAAGAGCATCCCCAGCGCCACCGCGCCCCACAGGACGAAGATCAAGGGCGCGATCAGGAAATTCTCCCACCGGAAGCCCGAGAGCAGCGCGTGCAGGAAGGCGATCACCTGCACCACCGAAAGCTGCGCCCCGAGCCACCAGCCCAGCACCAAGAGGGTGAGCAGCAGGTAGCCGGTCCTGAGCCTGAGCCAGAGCCGCGGCCGGCGCACGATCCACTCCTGCGCGAAGAGGATCAGCCCGAGCACCCCGAGCATCGCGCCGACGACGGCGACCTGATGGCGCTTCTGCCACCAGAACTGCTGCCAGAGCGGTGGCTCGGGCGCGGGCGCGGGAAGGCGGAACGCGGCGGGCAGCGTGACCTCGGCGCTGACCGGCAGGGTCAGACTCTCGCCGCCCGCGCCCGCGCGGGGGGTCAGGACGGTGACGCGGAACGGCTGCGTCACGTCGATCCCGCCCGCCGCCGGGTCGGCGTTGATGCGGAAGACGCTGCGCTCTTTCAGTTCCGGCGCGCCGGCGATGGGCAGGCCGGCGAGCTGGGTGTAGTCGGCCGCCGCCGGGGTCAGGCGCACGTCGCCCTGCGCGATCTCGATCCGGGCAAAGCGCCCCTCGCGCTGCCAGCCGGTGCCGCGGTGGGATTGCAGCCCCCGCGACAACACGACCAGCAGCGCCTGCCCGGGGCCGAGCGCGCCCGCCGCCTCGGTCAGCGCCGCCTGCCCGATGAGGTTGCGCCCCACGGTGGGGGTGTCGGCCAGGCCGGTCCACATCTCGAACCACGGCGCGTCCGAGGGGGTGATCGGCGGCGCGGCGGTGGGCAGCGCGGCGGCAGCCTCGGCCATCGAGACGCGGACGTGGGCGAGCGCGCCCATCGCCTCGAGCGCGGGCCAGTCGGCGGGGGCATAGGCTACCCGGTCGATGCCGCCCGCACCGAGCCCCTGCGCGCCCGCGAGGATGCGGGCCGAGCGCAGGATGCCGTCGCGGATCACCCCGGTCGAGATCGTCGCGCGCGAGATCACCGGCGGCAGGCCCGCGCCGTCCGCGGGGGGGTGCGCGGTATCGTAGCCCGCGAACCCGTCCACATAGGCGGCGATGTCGGCGTCCGAGATGCCGAGCGTCAGCACCGGCTCGGCGTGGCGCATGAGCTGGGCGCCGGCGACGCGGCCCTCGGGCGTCACCGCCACCAGCACGTCCAGCGGGCGGCTCGAGTAGCCGGTCGAGCCGACCAGCTCCCACGTCGAGCCGATGAGGCCGAGCGCCGCGCCCTGCGCCTCGGCCCGCCAGCCGGGCACCGGCGCGTCGATGCGGGTGAGGGTGGGCAGGGTGCCCTGCGGCAGGCCGAACAGCGCGGCGGCAAGCGTCGGGTCGGGAACGGCGGGGGCGAGGTCGGGGTCGGCGGCCTCTCCGCCGCCGTGCACCCCGGTGTGCGCGCCGGCCTGCGCCGCCACCTGCGCCGCGCCCTGCGCCAGCGCCGGGGCGGCGGCGAGCGGGGCGGCGCCCAGCATCGTTAGCCCCAGTGCCCACAGGGTCAGGACGCCAAGCACCCCCCGGACCCACGCGCGGGGCCGGGCGGCCCGCGGCGTCCGCGGGCTGAGGCGGCAGCGGCGGGCGGCAGGTCTGGGGCAAGCGGGCATGATGTTCCAGCGAAGGCGGCAGGACGGGCCGCGGGGACGGCAGGGCGGCGGTCGGACCGACCGGCAAATCGGCGGGCGATCTGCAATCGACTATGTCGGCGGTCGATGGCAGGCTGGCCTTAACCGAAGTCAAAGACGCGACACACGGGATTGTTAACGTCCCGCAGACTCACCAGCAAACACGGAGATTCTGATGAAGACCCCAGCGCATACCGCCAGGACGTCGCTTCTGGCGTCTGCGGCATTGGCCCTGCTGTTCAGCGCGGGGATCGCGTCGGCCCAGACGGCCGCGCCCGCGCCTGCTGCCCCGGCCACCGCCGAGACGACCGCCGCCGCCCCGGCCGCGAACGACGCCGCAGCACCGGCTGCTGCCGACGCCGCCGCGCCCGCCGCC